>CAJFOH010000202.1 GCA_904395845.1 uncultured Lachnospiraceae bacterium | reverse complement strand
TTTGTGGAGGCAAGCAATGAAAAAAACAGCAATATCTACAATACTAATCCTGCTATTTTTAATACAAGGAATATATCTGATTTCCTTTTCCAAAAAACAGGTAAATGGTACACAAGATATGATTTTAGTAAACGAAGTAGTACAATGGGTGCAGATGAATTGGAATCATATAGAAGAACATCAATTAGAAACAATATTAGATTATGTAGTCATAAATCAACAAGGAGAAGTGTTGTTTCAAACAAAATCTGGAATCAGCCAAACAAATGAACGCATATCTTCCCAATTTCCATCTACCTTAATGCCAGGAGGTTTCTATGAACAAGTTGAATTAGCAAGATATACGTCTCAAACCATGTGCTCTGCTATTATGATTGTAGCATCAGGTATTATTTTGTTTGTTACGTTAGTTGTTATTTTTTCTAATATTACTAACTACATTCAAGAGGAAATGAAGCACCTTGGCATATTAAAAGCAATGGGCTACAAAAGTAATCAAATAATAGGAATGTTGCTCCTTCAATTTTTAAGTATTTCAGGTGTAACAACACTATTAGGAATTGGAAGCTCCTATGTATTATTTCCGTTTATTAATACAATGCTAATAGCACAAACAGGGATTCCATACCATGTTCATTTTCTTTTCTTACCATTTATAATTACTATGGTAACCATAGGTGGAACAGTAACAATTACTGTGTTACTATCTGCTAGTAGAATTAAAAAAATCACTCCTATTATGGCACTTAGGCAAGGAACAAAAACTCATAGTTTTCAAAAAAATCACCTTCCTTTAGAACGTACCAATTTGCCACTTTCTATTGCACTTTCTCTAAAAACTGCACTGTTAGAAAAAAACAGACCATAATTTTATCCATTACAATGATGATTTTAACCCTTGTTGTTGTATTTACATCAGTTATGGTTGAAAATGTAATTATAGATAGAGAGGTATTTATAAATCTTATCATGGGAGAAAGTGTAGATTCTATAATAGTTGTTAAAGAAGAAAATGAACAGGAACTGTTACAGGCAATACATGAAGATGAGAGAGTGAAGTCGTATTATTTATATCATATGTTAGATGTATCCCATGTAGGAGGTACGAAACTTGTAACAATAGTATCCGATGACTTTTCCAAGTTAAAGAATCAAGATATGTGTATAAAAGGACGGTTTCCAAAGTATGAAAATGAAGTCGCTATTGGCATTAAGTATGCAAATGATAAGGGGTTACATCTAGGAGATGAAATTACAATATCCGTAAGTGGAAAGGAACAAACCTATCTTATTTCAGGACTGACCCAATTTGCCAGTGCAATTGGAAAAGACTGTTTAATGACACGAAGTGGATATCAACGTTTGGAACATTTGACAACAATTACCTACTATATTCAATTACAAGATGAAGTAGATATTGATACCTTTCATACGGATATGCAGAATAAACTTTCAACACACTTGATAGATGTAATCAACGGTAAGGCAACATATCAAGGAATGTTATCTGCATATATTACTTTTGTTACAATGATAGTTGTTGGACTTATTGTATTGAGTACGTTTATTGTTTCTTTTGTACTATATCTACTGGTACGAGTGATGTTGAATAAGAAAAAAAGGGAATATGGAATTATGAAAGCATTTGGTGTTACTACCAAACAATTAATTTTGCAAACTGCTATTAGTTTTCTTCCTATTCAAATTATTGCAACTGGAGTAGGAGTTGTCATTAGTTGCTGTATCGTAAACCCATTGTTTTCTTTTATGCTATCAGAGATAGGAATTGTAATCTGCCATTTCGCTATTCCAGTAGGAATGATTATAATCGTTAGTATTTGTATGATTGCAGTATCCTTTGTGCTTGTCTGTATGTTATCAAGAAAAATCAAAAAGATTTCTCCAAAAGAGTTACTTATGGGAGAGTAAATTTAAATTAAATGAAACGTTGAATTTTAAATTAAAGTTTAAATTGATTTTTTTCAACAAGATAATTGAGTAGTAGAAGAAAGCAATCAATTAAAAATTACATGTGGGATAGGAAGTAAAAAGTTTAAGAATAGAAGAAATGCTGAAACAATTATTCTGTTAGAGTATAAAAAATGGGGAACGATTTTAATTGAAATTTTCGTAAAAATAAGATAATATACCAAAAGAATTGTAGTATGATATATGGAATATAAGATTGGTAAACATGATAGAATATAGTATGGATATCAATTCCATATATGAGAAACAAAATAACATAGAAAGTGGTATATGTATGAAACAAAAGTATGGAAAAAGAATACTAATATCAATACTTGTTGTTATAGTAGTTGTTTGTGGTGCATTTGCATTTTATGTCAATGACTATTATGAAGCTGATACAAGTGTAGAAGATTATTTATCAGGGAATGACAATGTATCGGTAATTTCTACAAAAGAAGGGTTGTTCTTAGATGGAAAAGGAGAGGAGAAGGCTCTTATTTTCTATCCAGGAGCAAAAGTAGAATACACAGCCTATCTTCCAATGTTAATGGAACTAGCAGAAGAAGGTGTGGACTGCTTTTTAGTAAAAATGCCATTTCATTTAGCATTTTTTGGAATGAATAAAGCAGATACCATTATGAAGCAATATGACTATGACCAGTGGTATTTATCTGGACATTCTCTCGGTGGTGCTATGGCAGCATATTATGCTTCCTCCCATTTGGATAAACTAGATGGTCTAGCATTGTTTGGAGCTTATCCGACAAAAGAGCTAAAGAAGGAAGGTTTTTTGGTGGTATCTATCTATGGAAGTGAAGATAAGGTACTGAATATGAAAAAAGTAGAAGAAGGAAGAAGTTATATGCCAACACAGTATTTTGAGGTCTGTCTACAAGGTGGTAGCCATAGCCAATTTGGAAATTACGGAGAACAAAAAGGAGATGGAATTGCCACAATGAGTAGAGAAGAACAGCAAGAGAAAAGTGTAGAGGCAGTATTAAAGATGATACAAGAGCATAGTTGGCCATTGAATCATTACTAAAAGTAAAAAAAGTATATCATTTAGAAATATCTTCAAATAAAGAAAAGAGAAATCGAACGAATTTTCTAAAAAAGAGTAGTATTTTTAATAACAATATTGTATAATAAAAACGCATAGAAAAACTATGCAACTAAATTTGGTGCTATCGTAACGGTAGGCGGTTTGCCCTCTGGTACTGCAACTGTATTTTTTTCACATTGCAGAAAGGAGGGTAAAAGATATGAACGATTATGAATTACTATCAATCATGATATCTATTTTAAACATGGTTGTAATAATATTAATAGCGTACATAGATAAAACAAAAAAATAGCCGCCCTCGACCAAAGGATTTGGCTATTTTTTTTGTCAAAACCTGAGGGCAACCGTCACTGGTAGCACCTTTATATTTTTATAATATCATAGGATAGTATATATGTCAATTATAATACAAATTTAAAAAAGATTTTCTTAAGGTTCTTCTACAACCCCTACAAATAATGGAATCCCACTATGACTTATAATTGCAAATAGAAAAGGTCGATTTAATACAAAATCTATGGTATCATCATTTGGCATACCAGCACCCATTTCCATCATAAGCGAGGTAAAAGAGCTGGCAGTTACCCCTTCTTCATCAATTCCAACACCAACTATGTGTGGTACCTTTGATACATAAATTCCTTTATTATCATCGGTTAAAGGAGAAAAATCAGAGATTTTATCATCAAATACATTGGTAATTCCAAGAGCTTTTAAATCTTCAATTAAATCCATTTCAGAAGAAACATTAAATTTAGGAACCGATAGATTTATGTTTAAAAATTTACTATTTTCCCAAGTATAAAAATCTTCAGATAGAAGAAAATCAGTTACTTGTTTATCGTGTAGTAAGTCATTAACAGAAACTCCCTCATCTGGTAACAGAAACCACATGGTTCCACTAGTATTTCCTAATCGTTTAGAAACAGCACCAAATTGATTACCCCAATAATAATGTCCCATACTAGATTCTTTCATAAAGTCACAAGTGATATCAGAAGTTGTACTATGGAAAGTATCAGAAATGGTATCATTGGCATCAAATTTTTCACTCCATGTTGCTTGAAAATACAGGGTAGTTGCAAGTGCCATAACCATATCTTGGTTTAGTTCAATATTGTCTAATTTTTCATCGAATAAACCACCAGTCTGTTCCTTGCTCCATTGTTGGAAGGTGGTATTCATTTCATCAGTTCCCATAGTTCCTTGATAGGAGGAGGCGTGATAAGTATCTGCAAGGGATTGCAATGTAGACGGAGTAAAGTTAATGGTATCATTAAGCCACAAAGAACTTGCTAAGATACTTGTAGACATTTTATCATTTTTATAGTGGGAATTCCAAAGGTTCGTTGCTGTTGTTCTAAGTGTTTCTAAGCTATCGATATGTAAGGTGTCTAATATTTGCTGTCTACTGTCAGAGTCTGTAATTTCAGCCAACATTCCAAGGGCTAGATAGACATTTAGTGGAGAGTAAATACGGTTTCTATTGGTTTCATCATCTAATATTTGTGGAATACTAGAGGAAAAAAATGCTTTTAAATCACTGGTAAATGGAACAAAGTTTTTATATTTAGAAGTAGATTCTAACCAAGCTTCATATTGTTCTTCAAAGGTATCAGAATCCTCTACTGGATAAGGTGATATTGTAGGGTATTCCGCAGCAAAAATAGTTTTTGGAGCCATAAGTGGAGTAGTTGTAGTAGATGGTATTGTCTTTGGATAGAGAAAATATCCACCAATCATAGTAAGAGTAAAAACTCCTGCCAAAGCAAGAAATAATCTTTGTTTTTTTCTTTTCTTCCTGTAAATCTGGTTGATTTGGTATTCGCTTTGTTTGTTCTGCTCGCTTCGTAGTAAGAGTTCTTCGTCAAGGTGTCCAATGCTTTCAAATAAAGTATTCTTATTCATATTAGTATCCCTCCTGTATTAAATATAGTTTTAATTTTTTTCTCGTTCTACTTAATGTTACCATAGTATTATTTTTCGTTAATCCGTAACTAGAAGCGATTTGTGAAATGGATTCAGAAAAAAAGTAACGTCGGATGAAAATATCTCCCTCTTTGGTAGGTAAGTTTCTAACAAAGGCTTCAATAGATTCCCCTAATTCCTTAGCAATGACTTGGTCTAGTACGTCAGACTCTTTGGAAATACACTGGGACAATTCTTCTAGAACAAGGTGAATTTCTCCGCCGCCACGTTTTTTTGCATAGCGATGATTCCATTTGTTAAATGCAAGATTTCTAGTGATTTTTGCTAAAAATAATCGAAAGTATTTAGGCTTACAAGGTGGAATTTCATTCCATGTATGTAGCCAAGTATCATTGACACATTCTTCAGAATCTTGAATATTTTCAAGAATATTGTTGGCCACAGAAAAACAGTAGGACTCATATTTTTCCTTTGAATGTGTAATGGCATCAGGATTTCTGGTAAAGTAAAGATTTATAATTTCAGTATCTTCCATAATAACCCCCTTTTTGTAAATTTGTTTCTTAATAAAAAGTCTTAGTGATATGCATTTTAATGCTATGCACTTTAATGCTATGCACTTTAATACTATGCACTTTAATGCTATGCACTTCGGGGCTATGCATCTCTATGCTAAGTAGCTCTATGCTATGAACACTCCCATTTTATAAGGAAAGAAAAAAAGAAAAATCTTACAACACAAGTAACATAATTATATCAAAAGAAGAAAAGAAAATATAATATTTAAAATAGTATTTCAAAGAATTTAGGAGAAAAAAAGAAAAAAGGATAAAAAAATGCTATTGATTAGTCAAGTTTTTGGTAGAAATGAAAAATAAAAATTTAATATAATACTATCATATAGTTAAAATATATAAAAGGAAGGAGAAGAAACTATGGAAGTAAAACAAATCTTTGCAGAGGAGTTTAAAAAGTACGGAAAAATTTTAAATGAGTACCCATTGGATGAATTAATAAAGGAGATGGAAAAGACGCCTTTACCAGATGATGTGATTTATATTCCATCGGAACAAAGATTAGAAACTACGAAAGTGGCAAATGAGTTAAAAAACTATGGATTTGGTGGAATTCCAATTCAAATTGGGTATTGCAATGGAAAAAATAACAAATTGAATGCATTAGAGTATCATAGAAATTCTGAAATTAATATCGCTGTGACAGATTGTATCTTATTACTTGGAAAACAAGAAGATATTACAGAGGATTTTACTTATGATACAAGTAAGGTAGAAGCATTTTTTGTTCCTAAAAATACAGCAGTAGAACTTTATGCTACTACCTTACATTATGCACCATGTAGTGCCAATGAGAGTGGATTTAAATGTATTGTTGTTTTGCCAGCTGGTACAAATACAGAATTATCATTTCCAGCAGGAGATAGGGGAGAGGCTCGTTTAATGACAGCGACAAATAAATGGTTAATTGCACATAAGGAAGCAAATATAACTGGTGCATATTGTGGTCTGGTTGGAAAAAATATTACATTGTAAAGAAAGTGAGGAGAAACATGAAGTTTTTTATTGATACAGCAAATGTTGACGAAATAAAAAAAGCAAACGATATGGGAGTTATTTGTGGTGTTACCACAAATCCATCTTTAATTGCAAAGGAAGGAAGACAATTAGAATCAGTAATTGCAGAAATTGCCAATATAGTAGATGGTCCAATTAGTGGAGAAGTAAAGGCTACAACAATGGATGCTAAAGGAATGATAGAAGAAGGACGTGCTATTGCAGCAAGTGTTAGAAATCCAATTCATGTATTAGATTGTGCAAAAGCAGGTGCAAATATTTCTACTGTTCCATATAAAGTAATAGAGCAAATGATTACCCATCCATTAACAGAAGCTGGGATTAGAAAGTTTCAAGAAGATTATAACAGTGTGTTTGGGAAATAGAAGTAAGAGAAATAAGGCTAGAAGAAGGATGATATATAATATCATCTTTCTTTTTATTAATGGAAGGGTTTGTTATTTGACTCTTTCTCTACCCTTGAAACTACCAAATAAGTATGATAGAATGAAATTAATTATGTCTAGGACAGAAAATGGAAAGGATTATAACCAATGAAATGGAGTAAATTTACAGTCAATACAACAACAGAAGCAGTTGATTTTATAAGTGACCTATTTGATGAAATAGGGATTGAAGGAATTGAAATAGAGGACAATGTGCCATTAACAGAAAAAGAAACAAAAGGAATGTTTATTGATATTTTACCAGAGCTTCCACCAGATGAGGGAAAAGCTAGAGTAAGCTTCTATTTGGATGATACCTACAATATTCCAGAAACATTAGAAAAAGTTAAAGAAGGATTAAAAGAAATTGGAATGTTTGTTTCAGTAGGAGATTGTACCATTGAAGCATCGGAGACAGAAGATAAAGATTGGATTAATAACTGGAAGCAATATTTCAAAGCATTTACCGTAGATGATATTTTAATTAAGCCAACGTGGGAAGAAATTCCAGAAGAACATAAAGATAAAATGTTAATTCAAATTGACCCAGGGACTGCTTTTGGAACAGGAATGCATGAAACAACACAACTTTGTATTCGTGGACTAAGAAAGTACTTAAAAGAAGGAGATAGACTACTAGATGTGGGAACAGGTAGTGGAATTTTAGGTATTTGTGGACTAAAATGTGGAGCTAGCCATGTAGTAGGTACAGACCTTGATGAAAATGCTATTGTAGCTGTTGGAGAAAATATGGAGTCCAATCAAATTGCAAAGGAAGATTTTGTTGTATTAGCAGGGAATTTAATTGATGACATTGCCATAAAAGATGCAGTAGGATATGAATGTTATGATATTGCTGTGGCAAATATTTTGGCAGATGTAATTATACCATTGCAAGTAGAAATGCCACCACATTTAAAGCAAGGCGGAATTTTTATTACAAGTGGTATTATTGATATGAAGGAAGAAGAAGTAAAGAAAGCCTTTGAGCAAAATGAAGCATTTGACATTATAGAAATCAATCATCAAGGAGATTGGGTATCTATTATTGCAAGAAAAAATAGATACCAAACAAAGAAAGGACAAGTATGTATCATTTTTTTGTAGAACAAAATCAAATTAGTGACACCCATATTATGATTACAGGCTCTGATGTGAATCATATAAAAAATGTACTGCGAATGAAAGAAGGCGAGGAGATTATGATAAGTAATCCGAATGGTTGGGATTATTATTGTACCATTAGCCAGATTTGCGATGATAATGTAAAAGCAAAGATTTCTTTTATTGAAGAGGCTGGTCATGAATTGCCATCTAAGATTTTTTTGTTTCAAGGATTGCCAAAGGGAGATAAGATGGAACTTATTATCCAAAAAGCAGTAGAGCTTGGAGTGTTTGAAATTATTCCAGTAGCTATGAAACGTTCTGTTGTAAAGTTAGATAAAAAGAAAGAAGAAAGTAAAAGAAAACGTTGGAATGCTATTTCGGAAAGTGCAGCAAAGCAGTCCAAACGAAGTGTAATTCCAAATGTTCATCAAGTACTATCATTTAAGGAAGCATTACAATATGCAAAACAACTGGATATGGTACTGATTCCTTATGAGATGGCTAAGGGAATGGAGCAGACAAAGAAACTTCTAGGGCAAATGAAAGAAAAGAAAACCATTGGAATATTTATTGGTCCAGAAGGTGGATTTGGTGAAGAAGAAATATCTCTTGCTAAAGAACAAGAATTTGCACCAATCACATTAGGAAAGCGAATTTTACGAACAGAAACAGCGGCAATTACAGCATTATCTATTATCATGTTTCAATTAGAAGAGTAAAACAAGAACAAATAGGTTTCATGGAAAGTAGTAAGGAGAAATTATGGAAGCATATTTAGATAATTCATCTACAACAAAAGTTTATAAAGAAGCAGTGGAAAAGATGCAAGAAGCAATGGAAGTAGAATATGGAAATCCATCTTCCTTGCATAAAAAAGGTGTGATAGCAGAGGAATATGTAAAAGAAGCAAAAAAAGTAATTGCAAATACATTAAAGGTGCAGGAAAAAGAAATTTATTTTACTTCTGGTGGGACTGAGTCAAACAATTTAGCGATTATTGGAACTGCACTTGCAAATAAACGAGCAGGAATGCATATTATTACTTCTAGCATTGAGCATCCAAGTGTAACAAATCCTATGGAATATTTAAAAGAACAAGGCTTTACAATTACTTATCTTCCAGTAGACAAGAAAGGTTGTATTTTACTAGATAAATTAGAAGAAGCCATGACAGAGGATACTATTTTAGTGTCTATTATGCAAGTAAATAATGAAATTGGTTCGGTGCAACCACTGGAAGAAATTAGTGCTATAATAAAGAAGAAAAATCCAAAGGCATTTTTCCATGTAGATGGCATTCAAGGATATGGAAAGTATGTAATTCGTCCTAAAAAAATGGGAATAGATTTATACTCTGTCAGTGGTCATAAAATTCATGGACCAAAGGGAGTAGGTTTTTTATACGTGAATGAGAAAGTGAAAATAAAGCCGATACTTTTTGGTGGTGGACAGCAAAAAGGACTCCGTTCTGGAACAGAAAATATTCCAGGAATTTCAGGACTTTGTGTTGCGTCAAAAAAAGCCTATGAACAGTTTGAGTCAAAAATAAAGCACTTGTACGAATTAAGAGAATACTTTACAGAGCAGTTATTACAACTAGAAGGTGTTTTTATTAATGGAATGGAAGAGGGAAAGGGTGCACCTCATATTGTAAGTGCTAGTTTTGACGGAGTACGTAGCGAGGTTTTATTACATTCCTTAGAAGAGAGAGAAATTTATGTATCAGCAGGTTCTGCTTGTTCCTCTAATAAGCCATCTATTAGCCAAACCTTAACAGCTATTGGAGTAAAAAAAGAACATTTAGATGGAACGATACGATTTAGTTTTTCACACCTTACAACAAAAGAAGAATTGGAATATACCATAGAAGTATTAAAACAGTTACTTCCAATGCTTCGCAAGTATCGAAGAATGTAAAAGAGTTCAAGTATAAAAAATGCACAATAAATGAAAACATATAAGGTATCAGATTATCTGCCATATAGTAGTGAAAACATTTTAATAGGCAATGAATATTAATAAAATATAGAACCTATAAAGATCAGAAGTACAAAATTCAAATTATGTATCATACCTTATATGTAGTACAAAAAGGATTTCAGATAGAAATTACAAAACACAAATATTAAAAATATGCTAAGTAAAAAGTAGAAGAATAGAAACAGGAGAGATAAGATGAAGTTTCAATCATTTTTAATCAAATACGCAGAAATTGGAATTAAGGGAAAAAATCGTTATTTATTTGAAGATGCCTTAATTCGTCAAATTAAATTTGCATTAAAAGATGTAGAAGGAAGTTTTAATGTAACAAAGGCAACAGGAAGAATTTATGTAAATGCAGAAAGTGATTATGATTATGAAGAAGTCATGGAAGCATTAAAGAGAGTGTTTGGTATTGCGTGGATTTGTCCTGTGGTTCAATTAGCAGATGAAGGATTTGAAGTATTAAAAGAAAAAGTATTAGAATACATTGATAACGTATATGAAAACAAAAACTTTACATTTAAAGTTGAGTCAAGACGTTCTAGAAAAAATTATCCAATGGTTTCACAAGAAATCAATATGGAACTTGGAGCAGCAATTTTAGATGCTTTTGAAGGAACAAAGGTAGATGTTCATCATCCAGAAGTGCTACTTCGAATTGAGGTAAGAGAACAATTTATTAATGTGTATTCAAAAGAAATTCAGGGACCAGGTGGTATGCCAATTGGCACAAACGGAAAGGCAATGTTATTGTTATCTGGTGGAATTGATAGTCCAGTAGCAGGATATATGATTGCAAAGAGAGGAGTAACCATTGAAGCAACCTATTTCCATGCACCACCATATACAAGCGAGCGTGCAAAACAAAAGGTAGTAGATTTAGCAAAGTTAGTGGCAAAGTATTCTGGTCCAATTAAGTTAAATATTGTAAACTTTACAGACATTCAGTTATACATTTATGAAAAGTGTCCACATGATGAATTAACTATTATTATGCGCCGTTATATGATGAAAATCGCAGAACATTTAGCAAAAGAATCAGGTGCTATTGGGTTAATCACAGGAGAAAGTATTGGACAAGTTGCTTCTCAAACACTACAAAGTTTAGCAGCAACCAATGAAGTGTGTACCTTACCTGTTTATCGTCCATTGATTGGATTTGATAAACAAGAAATTGTAGAAATTGCAGAAAAAATTAATACCTATGAAACATCCATTCAACCATATGAAGATTGCTGTACAATTTTTGTAGCAAAACATCCAGTAACAAAGCCAAATATTAATGTAATCAAAGCATCAGAGCAACGTTTAAATGAACGAATTGAAGAATTAATGAAGATTGCTATTGAAACAGTAGAAGTTATTGAATGTAAATAAAAGTATTATCAATAAAAGTATTATAAATAAAAATATTATCAATAAAAACATACTTTAATAAAAAGTAATACAACTGTTTCATATATTACATGATGAATGGATATGAAAGAAATCATCAGTATATTAGTGAAGTTTGACTAAGGGGAAAGACAGAGATAAAAAGAAGTTGCAAACTATATTGTTTGCAACTTCTTAAGTAAACACTATAATTTATATAAAGTATAAAAACTTTAAAGATATAAATTATGCTGTGTATTTTGATAATACAGAAAGAATTTCATCAAGATTATCTTCAGCATGGATATTTAAATCAATAGGCTTAGATAAGTCTAATGAAAAAATTCCCATGATTGACTTTGCATCAATTACGTATCTTCCAGATACTAAATCAAAGTCTGTTTCAAATTTTGAAAGATCATTTACAAATGATTTTACTTTGTCGATTGAATTTAATGAAATTTGAATTGTTTTCATAATAGTAACCTCCTAGTTGATATATTTGATAGTATCAAACGATACCTTTATAGTAACGATATAATAAAAAAAAGTCAATATACAAACTAGCTAAAATAATGATGTAGAAATCGGTAAATTGTCAAATAACGAATGATGGAGTATTAAGAAAATGAAGAAAGTAGCATTGCATACCTTAGGGTGTAAGGTAAATACATACGAAACAGATGCTATGGAGCAAATGTTAGTTGCCCATGGCTATGAAATTGTTCCTTTTGACAAAGGAGCAGATATTTATATTATTAACACATGTTCCGTTACCAATATGGCAGATAGAAAATCAAGACAAATGTTGCACAAGGCAAAGAAAATGAATCCTAATGCTGTTGTTGTGGCAGCTGGATGTTATGTGCAAGCAGCACCAGAAGAAGTAATGGCAGATGTTGGAGTAGATTTAGTTGTAGGAAATAATAAAAAGAAAGACTTAATACAAATATTAGAAAACTATTTTGTAGAACATGAAATGGAAAATGTAATCGATATTGCTCATACCAATGAGTATGAAAGTTTAACAGTTACAAAATTATCCAATCATACAAGAGCATATATCAAAGTACAAGATGGTTGTAATCAATTTTGTAGTTATTGTATTATTCCATATACAAGAGGACGTGTAAGAAGTAGAGAATTTTTAGATATTAAAACAGAGGTAGAAACATTAGTAGCTCAGGGAACAAAAGAATTTGTTTTAACAGGGATTCACTTAAGTTCTTATGGCGTAGATTTTAAAGACAAAGAATATGGTTTATTACAACTAATTTTAGATTTAAGTAATATTAATGGAGTAGAAAGAATTCGTTTAGGTTCACTAGAACCACGAATTGTAACAGAAGAGTTTGTAAAAACGTTATCACAACTTGATAAATTTTGCCCTCATTTCCATTTATCATTACAAAGTGGTTGTAACGAAACATTAAGGAGAATGAATCGTCATTATACAGCAGAGGAATATTATGAAAAATGTGAATTATTAAGAAAATACTTTGTTATGCCAGCGATTACAACAGATGTAATTGTTGGATTTCCTGAAGAAACAGAAGAAGAGTTTAAGATAACAAAGGAATTTTTAGCAAAGGTTCAATTTTATGAAATGCACATTTTTAAATATTCTAAGAGAAAAGGCACTCGTGCTGCTGAAATGCCAAATCAAGTAGATGAGTCTATAAAAACAAAGCGAAGCAATGAATTACTTGCATTAGAAAAACAAATGTCAGAGAAGTATAGAACCTATTTTATTGGAAAAGAAGTATCTGTGTTAACAGAAGAAAAGGCGATAATAAACGGAAAAGAATATATGGTAGGACATACAAAAGAATATGTAAAAGTTGCAATCGATATGGATTTGATACATGGAATGGACAAAGAAAATCTTATTGTAACTGGGATTTTAGGCGAAAATTTAGAAGAAAATGTATATTTACTAAAAGAAATACAAAAGGATTCATAGAAAAATACTTGCAGAACTAGAAAAAGTATATTACAATATAGAAAAGATGGGAGTACCCAAGAAGGACGTGATTATATGACTGATATGGCAAACACACAATATATGAAAGCTCCAACTGAAAATCGTATGCAAGTAGGAGAAGTAATAGCAGAAGTTTATGAAGCATTGATTGAAAAAGGATATAGTCCAATTAGTCAAATGGTTGGATATATTATGTCAGGCGACCCTACTTATATTACAAGTCATAAGAGTGCAAGAAGCTTAATTATGAAAGTAGAACGTGACGAGATATTAGAAGAGCTTATGAAAAATTATATTGAAACAAAGTTAAAATAATAAAAAGTCCGGTACAAAAGAAATGCCACATAGGTAATTACATTTCTAACTGTAGCGGACTTTTTAAACATTTTTTTGCCATTCTTGAATTAGAATATAGTGTTCTAACAATTCCTGTTTTATAGTTACGGGATTATTTTTTGTGCAAGAAAAGAGTTAGATAAAAGGAGCGAATATGCGAGTATTAGGATTGGATTTTGGTTCTAAGACAGTAGGAGTTGCAGTCAGTGATGCACTTATGATTACTGCTCAACCAGTAGAAACCATTACAAGAAAAGACGAAAATAAATTGCGTCAAACATTAGCAAGAATTGAGCAATTGGCAAAAGAATATGAAGTAGATAAAATTGTATTAGGAATGCCGAAAAATATGAATAATACATTGGGAGAGCGTGCAGAAAAAACTATCGCTTTTAAAGAAAATTTAGAGCGAAGAAGTGGAATAGAAGTTATTCTTTGGGATGAACGATTGACCACACAGGCAGCAGAGCAAGTATTAATTGAGAGCAATGTTCGTAGAGAAAATAGAAAAGAGTACATTGACCAAATTGCAGCAGTATTCATTTTACAAGGATACTTAGATTCTTTGAAAAAGTAAAAAAAGGTGGATACAGCAAGTAAACTCTCAATATAGAACAGATAGAAAAAACAATGAAATCATTATGGTATCACAGTATAGATGATTATCATTTCATATAGAGAATGAGAACAAGAAAAAAAGAAAGGAACGTATTATGGAAGAAAAGATTATATTCCACAGTGATAATGGGGAAGAAATTGAATTTTTTGTATTAGAACAAACAAAAATTAATGGGAATAATTATTTGTTAGTAACAGACTCAAATGAAGATGAGGCAGAGTGCTTTATATTAGAAGATGTATCAAAGGATGACTCACAAGAAGCAGTATATGAATTTGTAGAAGATAATGCTACTTTAGAAGCTTTATCAAAAATATTTGAAGAGTTATTAGATGATGTAGATATTGTATAGTGAGTATATATTTCCAAAAACCTTCCATACCAATGAATTGTCTTTGTATAGAAAGGGTAAAAAATCTTTTCTAAACTAAAAGGATTTTCAATTAGAAGTCTTTTTGGTAAAGGATTTTCATAGAAAAATAAGAGGATATGAATATGGTAAATGAAAAACAATTTATTGAAATTTTAAAATCAAAAGGTTTAAAAATAACAAATCAAAGACTTTTAATATTAGAAGTATTAGCAAACGCTAATGGGAAACACTATTCAACAGAAGAAATTTATGATTTAGTAAAATTGACTTATCCAGAGATAGGACTTGCGACAGTATATCGCACCATTCAATTATTACTAGATTTAGAAATTATAGATAAAATCAATTTTGATGATGGGTTTGTACGTTATGAATTAAGTGAACAGCTAGAAAATAATTCTTCCAAACACCAACATCATCATTTAATATGCAAAGCATGTGGACAAGTTTTTTCATTTAAAGAAGACTTGTTAGAGTTATTAGAAGAAAAAATAAAAAAAGAAATGGGATTTCAAATATCAAATCATGAAGTAAAGTTTTATGGTTTTTGTAAATCTTGTCAAGAAAAAAATGGAGGTGTATCTGTTGAAAAAAGACAGTAGTAGCACAGTAAAGGTAATACCTTTAGGTGGCTTAGAACAAATTGGGATGAATATGACAGCATTCCAATACGAAGATAGTATTATAGTAGTGGATTGTGGATTATCATTCCCATCTGATGATATGTTAGGAATTGACTTAGTTATTCCAGATATTACATTTTTAAAGCAAAATATTAGTAAGGTAAAAGCATTTTTTATTACACATGGTCATGAAGACCATATTGGAGCATTGCCTTATATTTTAAAAGACTTAAATATTCCTATTTATGCTACAAAGCTAACAATGGGAATTATTGACCATAAATTAAAAGAGCATAATTTAACAAAATCAGTAAAAAGAAAAGTAATAAAATACGGTCAATCAGTAAATATGGGACCATTCCGTGTAGAATTTATTCGAACCAATCACAGTATTGTTGATGCAGCTTCTTTAGCAATTTTCACACCAGCAGGAACGATTGTGCATACAGGGGACTTTAAGATTGATTATACTCCTGTATTTGGTGATAGTGTAGATTTACAACGTTTTGGAGAAATTGGTAAAAAAGGTGTTTTAGCATTATTGTGTGATAGTACCAATGCAAATAGACCAGGATTTACAAGTTCAGAACGTACAGTAGGTAGAACATTTGATACTATTTTTTCCGAGCATAAATCACAAAGAATCATTGTTGCAACTTTTGCATCCAATGTGGATAGAGTACAGCAGATTATTAACACTGCTTGCAAATGTGGAAGAAAAGTAGTAGTTGAAGGTAGAAGTATGGTAACAATTATTGCCATTGCTCAGCAACTTGGATATATCAATATACCAGATGGAACATTAATTGATATTGAACAGTTGAAAAACTATTCTGATGAGCAAACAGTAATTATTACTACTGGTAGCCAAGGAGAATCTATGGCTGCATTATCTCGTATGGCTTCTAATATTCACAAAAAAGTTTCCATTAAGCCAGGGGATTTGGTAATCTTTAGTTCAAGTCCAATTCCAGGAAATGAAAAGGCAGTATCAAAAGTAATTAATGACCTTTGTGTAAAAGGTGCAGAAGTTATTTTCCAAGATACTCATGTATCAGGTCACGCTTGTCAAGAAGAAATTAAATTACTATATTCCTTATTACGTCCAAAGTATGCAATTCCTGTTCATGGGGAATACCGTCATCGTATGGCACAAGCAGATATTGCAAAAAATTTAGGAATGCCAAAAGAAAATATTTTTATGATTAATTCTGGTGATGTGCTTGAATTAGGACAAGAAAAAGCAGGTGTTGTAAATAAAGTACAACATGGAGGTGTTCTAGTAGACGGATTAGGTGTTGGAGATGTAGGAAATATTGTACTACGAGATAGACAAAATCTATCACAAGATGGAATTATTATTGTTGTATTAACATTAGAAAAACACAGCAATCAATTACTTGCAGGTCCAGATATTGTATCTAGAGGTTTCGTATATGTTAGAGAGTCTGAAAACTTAATGGACGAAGCCAATTGTATTGTTCAAGATGCTGTATTAGATTGTTTGGATAAAGGTGTTGGCGACTGGAGTAGAATCAAAAATGTAATTCGTGATAGTTTAGGTGATTTCTTATGGAAGAAGATGAAGAGAAGTCCTATGATATTACCAATTATCATGGAGGTTGATTTATAATTTTGCTTCTTTTATCAAATGGAGTTTAAAAGCAAATGAAAACAAAAACAACGGAAAAAGCAAAAAGTACTGAGATAAAAAGTAGAAAAAAGAAAAAGACAAATATTCCATATTTGATTATCAAATACTCGATTCTAATGGTTATATTTGTTTTTGTGGCATTTGGTATATATAAAGGATATGATATTGGGTATCATATATTTTTTAGTGAGCCTAAAAATCCAAACTCTAAGCGTGTAATCACTCTCTATATTGATAGTGATGATACCATAAAAACAGTAGGAAAAGAATTAGAAGAAGAAAATATCATTGATGATGCAACTGTTTTTTTCATACAATCTAAAGTGTTTCAATGTGATATTACATCAGGCACATATGAAGTGGGAGAATTTATGTCACAACGAGAAATTTTAGAAAAAATAAGCCAGAAAAAATAAAAAAGTATAGTAGAACAGTTAGATAAAGGAGTTTATAAAAATGGAAAAAAATATGATAGTAAATGAGAGAATTACTGATTATATTAATTCCTTGGAATGTTCAGAAAGTTTAGTATGCGAACAAATTAGAAAAGAAGCATTATCTGACTTTGTACCTATTATTCGACTAGAAACGGCAAGTCTTCTAAAGTTTTTTGTTACACTTACAAGACCAAAGAAAATTTTAGAAGTTGGCACAGCAGTTGGGTATTCTGCCATTTTAATGAGTCAGTATTTGGAAGAAGGAGCTACCATTACTACCATTGAAAAATATGAGCCTAGAATACCCATTGCAAAAGAAAATTTTAAGCGTGCAGGAAAAGAAGACGTTATCACCTTGTTAGAAGGAGATGCACTTGAAATTTTAAAAGGATTAGATGGTAGTTATGATATGATATTTATGGATGCTGCAAAGGCACAATATATCTATTATTTACCAGAGGTCATTCGTTTGTTAAAAACAGGTGGCCTTTTAATTTCCGATAATATTTTACAAGACGGAGATGTGGCACAGTCAAGATATGCAGTGACACGGAGAAACAGAACCATTCATAGTCGAATGAGAGAATATTTATATACATTAAAGCATGAAAAAGAGCTACAAACAGCCATTATTCCGATTGGAGATGGAGTAGCAGTTAGTACAAAGAAAGGAACATTATGAGAGATACAGAATTGTTAATTCCAGCAAGTAGCTTGGAAGTATTAAAAGTAGCAGTAAAATTTGGGGCAGATGCTGTATATATAGGTGGAGAAGCATTTGGATTACGAGCAAAGGCAAAAAACTTTTCTTTGGAAGAAATGAAAGAAGGAATTGAATTTGCCCATAAATATGGCGTAAAAGTATATGTAACAGCTAATATTTTAGCTCATAATGCAGATTTAGAGGAAGTAAAAAAATATTTTAAAGAATTAGAAGATGTAAACCCAGATGCATTAATTATATCAGACCCAGGTATTTTTATGATTGCAAAAGAAGTATTACCAAATATGGAACTTCATATTAGTACACAAGCAAATAATACCAACTATGGAACATACTTATTCTGGTATGCACAAGGAGCAAAACGTGTGGTATCAGCAAGAGAATTATCCCTTGCAGAAATCAAAGAAATTAGAAAAAACATTCCTGATGAGTTAGAAATTGAAAGTTTCATTCATGGAGCTATGTGTATGTCCTATTCAGGAAGATGTTTATTAAGCAATTATTTTACAGGCAGAGATGCCAATCGTGGAGCTTGTACTCACCCATGCCGTTGGAAATATTCTTTAGTGGAAGAAACAAGACCAGGAGAATATATGCCAGTATATGAAAATGAACGTGGAACTTATATTTTTAATTCCAAGGATTTATGTATGATAGAACATATTCCAGAAGTATTAGATGCAGGCATTGATAGCTTAAAGATTGAAGGAAGAATGAAAACAGCTCTTTATGTTGCTACTGTTGCAAGAACATATAGAAAAGCCATTGATGACTTTAAAAAGGACCCAGAGCTTTATCGTGCCAATATGGAATGGTATAAAGAAGAAATAGGGAAATGCACATATAGAGAGTTTACTACTGGTTTTTATTTTGGAAAAACAGATGAAACAACTCAAATTTATGATAACAACACTTATGTAAAAAATTACACCTATTTAGGTACGGTAGGTGTATGTGATGAACAAGGAAGATATGCCATTGAGCAACGTAACAAATTCTCCGTTGGAGAAATCATTGAAGTTATGAAGCCAAATGGAGATAATATAGAAGTG
>CAJFOH010000201.1 GCA_904395845.1 uncultured Lachnospiraceae bacterium | reverse complement strand
TCATGTAGCCATTTTGAGAAGAATAACGCAGTATTCATATTGTAAGAAGCTGTTTTACAAAATACTTGTGCATCTCCTGTCCACCCTAAACGCTCATCTCTTTGAGGACAGTCTGTTGGAATATCAAGAAAATTGCCTCTTTGTCCCCACTGAATATTGCTTTGGAGTTGATTTACCATTTCATTGGAACATTGGAAACTTCCTGTTACTTCCATATCTGTATGTAAAGCACATGCTGTAAAATCATTTAAGTCAATTTCTTCTAACCCTTCTACCTTAATATAACGAAAACCATGGAATGTGAAATGTGGGTGCAACACTTGTTCGTTACCATCGCAAATATAAGTATCCATAGACTTTGCTTGTCTAAGCGTTTCAGGATAGAAGTTTCCATCTTTATCTAAGGTTTCTACATGAGAAATTATTACTGTATCCCCCTTTTTTCCACCAACTTTAACTTCCACAAAACCAGCTAAATTTTGGCCAAAATCAAGAACCTTTTCTCCTTTTGGAGTAATAATAAGTTTTTTTGCTGGAAAACGTTTTGTAATACGCACTGGCTCGCTTTCTTGCGCTATAATATGTTCTTTTGTATAATCTAGTAATTTTACTGGAAATACTTCATTAACCTTACAATTACAATCAATGGTTTCTCCCATATAAATTTGACTATATCGAATCTGACCTGTTGTAACACTCCATGAACTATCAGTACATACTACTTCTTCTGTTCCATCTTCATAAGCAATATGAAGCTGTGCCAAAGCTCCTACTCGATTTCCATATATATTTGGTCGTAGCGTAAATCCAAATGGACCTTTATACCAGCCATCTGCAACTGTTATTTCTATATGATTTTCTTGTGTAGTAAGAATCTTTGTTACATCATAGGTTTGATATTGTAAACGTTTGTGATAGTTTGTCCAACCAGGTGTAAAATAAAAATCTCCAACCCTTTGTCCATTGATTGCAATTTCATATAGTCCAAGAGCTGTTGCATACATTCTTGCCTGCACTACTTTCTTTTTGGTAGAAAAGGTTTTTACAAATACTGGACATGCTATTTCTTCTGAAACATCATGAGTAATCCACTCTGCTACTATATTTTCTATTGTAAGTAAACCAGTTTCAAATGTAACTTCCTCTGTTGCACAATTTTCATGATTATCCCACACCTGTATAACACATTTGTATTGTGTTTCTGCTTGTAATGCTCCACCAGAATATTCTACTAGAACAGATTGCTCAGACTCTACCTTTCCAGAGTTCCATGCAACAATTTCTTTCTTATCTGCTTTATCATAATAGGTAATATAAATTTGATATGCAGTCTGTATTGTATTATATTCTTCTGTATCTAGCTTCCAAGAAAAACGAGGTTTTCTCACATCTAAACCAATTGGGTTTTCACGATATTCTACTCTTACATCCCTTAATCTCATAGTTAAGACTCCTTTTCCCATAATATTTCTATCTATTTTACAGGAAAAACAAGTATAAAACTTGTAATTATGTGATTAATCTTGTAATATTGTTTTATCTTTCAAAGATTTTATTCCACCATTTTCTTCTTCATAAACATCTTTTGTGGGAATTCAAACACAATTACAATCCCAAGTACAATGGCTACTGCTATCTTAATAGTATCAAATCCTCTTGTTACTGCCTCTCTTAAATTATCTACGACTAAATAATAGGCAGTCCAATATACCCCAGCTCCTGGTACAAGTGGGAAAATTCCTGAGATTAAAAAAACCGTAGCAGGACAACGCTTTCTCACTGCATAAAATCGGCTCAAACATACTACTACTAAAGTTGCTATAAAAGCAGATTCTGCAGCATCTAAAGTTAAAAATGTTGCAATTTTATAGCATACCCAACCAAGCCCTCCAATCATTCCACAATAGAAATAAAACTTTGTAGGCACATGGTAAATAAGAGAAAATGATACCGTTGCCACAAATGCAATGATAAATGCTTTAACAAGTTCTACTATTATTGGTATCATAACAAAACTCCTCCTGTAATTTGATTATAAATTCCAAGAACAAGCCCTACTCCCATAGCAGCACTAAATGTAATTAAAAGAGCATCTATCATTCGCACAAGTCCTGCCAAATAATCTCCATTTGCAATATCTCGAATTCCATTGGTAAACGACATTCCTGGAATTAGTGGTATAATAGAACCGATAATAACATATTCAAAATGATGTCCTAGCCCAAGCTGATATAATAAAATGGCAAGTAAACTAACAATCGCACCTCCACTTAAATTTGCCACAATCTTAGATAAATGTACTGTTCCTATATTAAGAACAAAAATATATAAAATAAGTCCTACTAAAAAGGCTGTAATACTATCAAAAATATCCCCACCAAATAAAGCACAAAAACAACCACTTCCTAAAGCAGCAGCCAATATTTGTGCCCATTTTGGTTTTCCTTTCATCGCTTGTATTTCACTTAATCGTATTCTCGCCTCTTCTACGGTATATGCTCCTTCACTAATTTCCCTTGATAACTGATTGACAGCTACTACTTTGTCTAGTTTTGCAGAAGATAACGGGATATATTTTACATTTGCAAATCCATCCCCAAGTTCATTTCCTGCTGTGGTAAAAATCCCACTACTAAGTACAAAATAGTTTCCACTTTCTACACCATATGCTTTTGTAATTCTCTCCATGGTTTCTTCTACACGAGAAATCTCTGCACCATTTTCTAACAAAATATGCCCTGCTACCACTGCTGTATCTAACACTTTTTTCTCATATACATTCATGTAACTACCCTACACCTATCTTTTCTTTTTATTAATAAACACTATCCTTTGTTTCTTCCCAAAGTTGCTTAAACTTCTTGCCTTCTATCCATTGCTTTAACGTATGTCGATTCCATAATATTACGTTATTTACATTTGCCAAATCTTTTGCACTTCTTGTAAAACCGCTATTTGTAATAACCATGGCATATTTTGCTTTGTAGTAGGATTTTGCTCCAACTACCTCTTGTACAGCAGAAATACCTACATTACCTTTCCAACGTTTTGCTTGAATTACTATCTTTTTTCTTCCTTTTTTTAATACCAAATCAGCTCCATAATCATGGGAGTTTGATGTTAGCTTTACGCTATATCCTTCTTTTTTTAATTTATAAAATAAATATTCTTCAAAATCAAACCCATCTAAGTTATCAATTTGGGTTAACTTTAAACGTAATAATCTTCTTCGTTTCCTTGCTTTTCTAGTTAATATAAGAAATAATACAACAAAAGCTATAAGACTTGCTACCATTCCTATAATTTCCATTTTATTATAATCATATACAACCATTTGCTGTATTTGCTCCAATAACATATATTTCCCTTCTGCTTTCGTATGTTTCTTCAAGAAAATACCCATAGCTAATACCATTAGCCATAGGTATCTTAAAAACAACTATAACAATCTATCAAATCTTTTTTATAACGAAAGACAACAACAGTATTTACACCAGTTCCTGTTCTTTTTCTACTTCTAAATAAGACTGTAAAATTGCCCAAATTTCATCTCTACCTTGCTTTGTTTCTGCTGAAAATGGGATTAAAATATCTTCCTTTGTCATACGAAGTGCTTCTCTTACCATTTTTACATGCTTTTGTACTTGACTTCGTTTGATTTTATCTAACTTTGTTGCAATAACAATGGGACGAAATCCTTGACTTAATACCCACTCATACATTTGCTTATCATTAGCATTTGGCTCATGGCGAATGTCAACTAATAAAAAGACACACTTTAATTGCTTGGAGCGATTTAAATATCTTTCAATCATAACGCCCCACTTTTGTTTAATCTCTTGAGATACTTTTGCATATCCATATCCTGGAAGGTCTACATAGTACATTTCATCATTAATATTATAAAAGTTAATTGTTTGCGTCTTTCCCGGTTGAGAAGATGTTCTTGCATAGGATTTTCGATTCATTAGTGCATTAATTAAGGAAGATTTTCCAACATTGGATTTTCCTGAAAATGCAAACTCTGGATGTAGATTTTCTGGTAGCTTACTTGTAATTCCACATACCGTTTCCAAATTTACGCTTTTTATTTTCATATTTGCCCTCACTTCTACCTATATTTTATAACATTACCTAGTTACATTTACTTCTATTCTACGTCTTTTACTTTAGCATACCAATGCTTCCTTTAATACTTCTTCCATATGAGTTACAAATACAATGTTAAGTCCATCTACAATTTCTGATGATAATTCTTCCACATTTGGTCGATTTTTCTCTGGAACAAGTACTGTTGTAATATGAGCTAGTTTTGCAGCTAATATTTTTTCCTTTAGACCCCCAATTGCAAGTACACGACCTCTCAATGTAATTTCTCCTGTCATAGCTACTTTTGCTGAAACTTTTTTCTCTGTCACAGCAGACAAAATAGCTGTTGCCATAGTAATTCCAGCACTTGGACCATCTTTTGGTACTGCTCCTTCTGGAATATGAATATGTATATCATGTGTTTCAAAGTAATCGGAAGCCACACCATAGGAGGAAGCTACTGAGCGTACATAACTAAGTGCCGTTTTTGCAGACTCTTTCATTACATCTCCTAATTGACCAGTTAGTTGCATTGCTCCTTTTCCTGGCATTACATTTACTTCAATTTGTAGTGTATCTCCACCTACACTTGTCCATGCAAGCCCTCTTACAATTCCTACTTCATCTTGTTCATTGGCATCTTCAAAAGAAACTTTTTCCTTTCCTAAATACTGTTCTAAGTTTCTTTCTGTAATATAAATTTCTTTTTTTCCATCTAATAGAATTTCCTTTGCAGCTTTACGACATAGCTGTCCAATTTGTCGTTCCAACCCACGAACTCCAGCTTCTCTTGTATAGTTTCTAATTACTTTTCTAATTGCATTATCTTCTATTAATAACTGGTGCTCATTTAACCCATGTTTCCTTAATTGCTTTTTCATTAAGTGCTCAAATGCAATATGAAACTTTTCATTTTCTGTATAACTACTAACTTCAATAACTTCCATACGATCTAACAATGGTCTTGGTATGGTTTCTAAGGAATTAGCAGTTGCAATAAACATAATTTCTGATAAGTCCATTGGAAGTTCAATGAAATGATCTCGAAATGTTTTATTTTGCTCTCCATCAAGTACTTCTAATAATGCTGCTGACGGATCTCCTTTGTAATCACTTCCTAACTTATCAATTTCATCTAACACCATTAAAGGATTTTTTACCTTTGCTTGTCTTAATCCATTGGCAATTCTTCCTGGCATCGCACCTAAATATGTTTTTCTATGACCACGAATTTCTGCCTCATCTCTTACGCCACCAAGTGAAATTCTTACATATTCTCGATGTAATGCTTTAGCAATTGATGTTGCAATTGATGTTTTCCCTGTTCCTGGTGGTCCTACAAAACAAAGAATTGGACTTTCTCCCTTTCCATTTAGTTTGCGTACTGCCAAATATTCAATTACTCGTTCCTTTACCTTTTCCAAACCATAATGTTCTTCGTTTAACACTTGTTCTACCTTTTTTAAGTCCAAATGTTCTTTTTTCTTTTTGTTCCAAGGCATATCTAATAACGTTTCAATATAATTTTGAATGAGTCCAGCTTCTTGACTTGCTCCAGGTAGGCTTTTAAATCGCTTGATTTCTCTTTGGATTCTTTCCTTTACTACCTTATCTGCACGCAAAGCACTTAAGCGTTCTTCCATACGATCTGCTTCGTAGGAAGGATTTACACTTTCTCCTAGCTCTTCATGAATAACTTTTAATTGTTCTCTTAATAAAAATTCTTTTTGATGTTTGTCAATTCTATGTTTTACTTGTGCTTGGAAATTCCTTTTTACTCGCTGAACTTGAATTTCTTCTTCAATGACTTCCATCACATAGTGGAAACGATCCATTACTGTTTCCACTTGAAGATATTCTTGTCTTCCTTTTTGATTGAGATGTAAATGAGCAATGATAATATCCAATGCCCTAGACAAATGAGTTTCGCTACCAATGGTATCAAATTCTTTACTTGCAGATGGATTCTCTTTTTTGTATCGTTCTAATCTTTCTTGTAATAGCTGTATTAGTGCTTTTTGCTCTACGTCTTCTATCATTTCTTCTTCTATTTCCTGAATAGTAGCTACAAGACATTCTCCTTCTTCATCAAGCTCTAATAGTTTTGCTCTCTTTACTCCCTCCACAAGAATCCGAATGTCACCATTTGGAGTTTTCATAATTTGCTTAATTTTTGCAATAGTTCCCATTGTATATAATTGTGATAACGCTGGATTTTGGCTTGTTATCTCTTTTTGTGTCACTAAATATACCATTTGATCGGATGTCATGGCTTTATTCGCTGATTCCACTGATTTTCTTCGATTAATATCTAAATGAATTGTCATTGCAGGTAGAATGGTAATCCCTCTAAGTGCAATTGCCACCATAGTTTTTTCTTTCATCATATGTCCTTTCTTTCTATTTTTTCATCTTTTCTATTAATTTTCATCTATACACTTTTTTATATAATCAACAAAATAGTTGTTATTTTCTCTTTTCTATTAATTTTATTCTTATATTTCCTACTTATGTATTACACAAAATTATTGTAGTATTTATTATATATTCTATCCTTTTTGCATTGCATCTCTCATTTTCTAATAACCATACATTTTAACAAGTCAATATACAACCTGAAAAGAAAAATTTTTTTAAAACGTATCTATCATTTTATATTATGTAACGTAAAGTAGGCAATTGCTCTTATGAATGTTTTTCTAATCAAACACCCCTTTGCAATTGCCTAATATTCTTATTGTGCTACTTGATTAATATCCCTATATTCAAAGATTGGTTGTTCTGTTCCATCTACTGCTTCCTTAGTGATAATACAACGACCAATGGAATCATCTGATGGTACTTCAAACATAATATCCATCATTACTTTCTCAATAATTGAGCGTAGCCCTCTAGCTCCTGTTTTTCTTTCTTGGGAAAGTTTTGCGATTTCTTCTAATGCTTCTTGTGTAAATTCCAAATCTACACCATCCATTTCAAATAGCTTTTTATATTGCTTTACAATGGCATTTTTTGGTTGTGTTAAAATTTGAACCAAAGCATCTTTATCTAACATATCAAGGGCAACAATTACTGGTACACGTCCAATAAATTCAGGAATAAGACCAAACTTTGTTAAATCTTCTGGCATTACCTCTTTAAATAGTTCCCCTGCATTTTTCTCTGTTTTTTCTTTTATTTCTGCACCAAATCCCATAGATTTTGTTCCAGAACGGGATTCAATAATTTTCTCCAATCCATCAAATGCACCACCACAAATAAATAAAATATTTGTAGTATCAATTTGTAATAACTCCTGATGCGGATGTTTTCTACCACCTTGTGGTGGAACACTTGCAACGGTTCCTTCTAATATCTTTAATAAAGCCTGTTGCACACCTTCACCAGAAACATCTCTAGTAATAGAGACATTTTCAGATTTTTTTGTTATTTTATCTATTTCATCAATGTAAATAATTCCATACTCTGCTCGCTCAATATCATAATCTGCTGCTTGAATTAACTTTAATAGAATATTTTCTACATCTTCTCCTACATATCCTGCCTCTGTTAAACTTGTAGCATCTGCAATAGCAAATGGTACATTAAGTAGCTTAGCCAAAGACTCTGCAAGAAATGTTTTTCCACTACCAGTTGGCCCTAACATTAAAATATTACTTTTTTGAATTTCTATTTCACTATCTCTTGGTGATGTAATACGTTTGTAGTGATTATATACAGATACTGCCAAAGCTCTTTTTGCAGTATCTTGCCCAACTACATACTCGTCTAAATAGGCTTTAATCTCTCTTGGCTTTAGTAGGTTAATCCCATCTATTTTTTGTTCCATTAACTCTTCTTCTAAAATTTCAGAACAAAGCTCAATACATTCGTTACAAATATAAATCCCATTACCTCCTGAGATTAATTTACGAACTTGTGTTTGAGCCTTTCCACAAAAAGAACAACAATATTGTTGTCCATCTGCCTTTCCAGCCATTCTTTTACCTCTTTCTATTATTAATGATGTTCGATTACTTCATCAATTAAGCCATATTCCATCGCTTCTTGTGCACTCATATAATTATCACGCTCTGTATCTCTTTCCACTTGTTCCATTGGTTTTCCTGTGTTTTCAGATAACAGTTTGTTTAACTTTGTACGAGTTTTAATAATGTGGTCAGATACAATTTTAATATCTGTTGCTTGCCCTTGTGCCCCACCAGATGGTTGATGAATCATAATTTCTGCATTTGGAAGCGCATAACGTTTTCCTTTTGTACCACCTGCTAATAAAAATGCTCCCATACTAGCTGCAAGTCCCATACATGTTGTTGTAACATCGCACTTTACATATTGCATTGCATCATAAATTGCCATACCTGCAGTAACAGATCCCCCTGGGCTATTGATGTATAAATGAATATCCTTGCTTGGATCTTCTGCTTCTAAAAATAATAACTGTGCAACAATTGTATTTGCTAGTGCATCTGTTACTTCTTCCCCTAGAAAAATAATTCTATCCTTTAGTAATCGAGAATAAATATCGTAAGAACGTTCTCCTCTATTATTTTGTTCAATGACATATGGTACTAATGGCATACTACTACCTCCTTATTTTCATATAATTATAGTATAAATAATAGGGGATTTCACTAAACTCACATTCCTGCGAATTAAGAGAAATCCCGTACTTTATTAGCCTAGGCTATCTTATTTTGCAGCATTAACAATCAAATCTACCGCTTTTTGTACTGATAAATCTTTCTTAATTGCTTCTTTTTCTGCTTCGCCCATTGCTTCCTTTAGTTTTTCAACTTCCATGTTGTACATAGAAGCCATTTCTTCTAAGTTCTTATTTACTTCTTCTTCTGTTACTTCAATTGCTTCTGCTTGTGCAATCGCTTCTAATACTAATCTAGTTTGAATTCTCTTTAATGCTTGAGGCTTCATTTGGTCTAACATTGCTTCTACAGTTTGTCCTGTAAATTGCATATATTGTTCCATTGATAATCCTTGCATACGCATTCTTTGTTCAAAATCTTGAAGCAATTGGCGAGCTTGTTCTACTACCATAGCATCAGCGATTTCCATAGTAGCATTTTCAATCGCCTTATCAACTAATGCATTTTCCTTTGCAATCTTAGCTTCTCTTTCTTTCTTTTCTAAAAGATTCTTTTTAATGCTTTCTTTGTATTCTGCAAATGTATCATAATCAGAAACATCACTTGCAAAATCATCATCTAATGTTGGAAGTTCTTTTGCTTTGATTGCTTTGATTACTACTTCAAATAATGCTGGCTTTCCAGCTAATTCTTTTGCATGGTATTCTTCTGGGAATGTAACATTAACATCTACTTTATCACCAATGTTCTTTCCGATTAATTGATCTTCAAATGTATCAATGAAAGAATGAGAACCGATTGTTAAATCATAGTCTTCAGCCTTTCCACCATCAAAGTGAACACCGTCAACAGAACCATCAAAGTCGATTGTTACTGTATCGCCATTTTCTACTGCTCTATCTTCTACTGTGATTGTTCTAGCGTTTTGTTCTTGAACTCTCTTAATTTCAGCATCTACTTCTTCGTCTGTAACTTCAACTGCTTCTGCTGTATATTCTAATCCCTTATAATCACCTAATGTTACTTCTGGCTTAATAGCAACTGTTGCTGTGAAAATAAAGTTTTGTCCCTTACCGATTTGTGTTACATCGATTTCTGGTCTTGATACGATTTCTAATTCGCATTCATCTGCTGCCTTTCCATAAGCTTCTGGAATGATTTCGTTGGCTGCATCTTCATAGAAAATAGCTGCTCCATACATTTTTTCAATGATTTGACGAGGTGCCTTTCCTTTTCTAAAACCTTGAATAGAAATTTTTCCTCTATTCTTTAAGTAAGCTGTTTGTAATGCTTTTTCAAATTCTTCTGCTGATACCTCTATTGTCAATTTTGCCATGCTCTTTTCAAGCTTCTCAATTTGTACACTCATTATCTTTTTTCCTCCTAAATAGATTCGCTCTATATAGCGATACTCATTTCAATTTACAATTATAACACAAGGAAATTGAAAATACTAGAGAAATTTTACGAAAACCCTATATTTTTATAGGAATTTTACTTCTTTGTTTTTTCTCAAATTTTTTCCAGTAAAATTTCTTTTGTTTTAACTAATATAAATGCCAAAATCGTCTTCTTACTATTCATTCTATTTTTATATACTTACTTTTACCACCTATTCTTCTACTATATACTGAAACT
Organism: uncultured Lachnospiraceae bacterium; assembly: GCA_904395845.1. Classification (GTDB taxonomy): domain Bacteria; phylum Bacillota; class Clostridia; order Lachnospirales; family Lachnospiraceae; genus Fimimorpha. The sequence goes on along the minus strand of CAJFOH010000201.1, from coordinate 2,073 downwards.
GTGAAATTATTTCATAATCCAATTCACCATCATACACATTTTTTATGATTCGATAATATGCTGGTTGTTCTAGTGGTATTTGCTCTGATAAATCATATACTATGCTTTGTTCTTCTTCTGGCAAAATTTGGTACAAACAATCGTAAAATGCCATGTTCATTTCTACTTCTTCCCAACCATTATCCGTCTTTTCTTCCATCCTAAAATCGTTAACTGCCCTTATTTCCGTTTGCAAATGATTCTTTATGGTTACTGTAACAGTATGTAATGTATCCTTTGTCACAACATTAGGCTCTACTGTCATTATAATTTCCTCATTGATTGCATTACTTTCTTTGTTATCTGCTGTTTTACACTCTATTTTTATTGTTTCTTTTGCCTTATTACATCCTGCCATTCCTAACATAATCATACACAAACTTACAATAAAACCTAGTAACATTTTTTGTTTTTTCATTCTGATTCCCTGCCTTTCTTTTTTATCTCCACTGATGAAATTTCCATAAGGTTAGACTGTCTTCATCTTTTTTTATAAGATAATCTGTTTCATCATAACCTTTTAACTGATACCAATCTGTTTCATCATTTAATGGACTTCCCACTCCTGCTTCTAATAATTTTAATTCTTCTTCATTTGTAACTTGTGTATAAATAGCCTCTTTTTCATTTACCATAACAATTTCAGTAGATATTATAGAATCATAACTATTATTTGGATTGTATTGTTCTTGTATTGCTATGTTATCTTCACTAGGAATCACATCTATGTTGCTTCCAGCTGTTGAAAATGTTGTTGATAGTTGACTAGGGACTTGTATCTTATCTATGTGATTATCCACTGTTGTTCTACGGATATGAAGTGTTCCTACTAATAATACAACACATCCCACTGCTAGTACCCACGAATATGTTGTTTTACGTTTTCCACTGTTATGTGAAATTTCTGCATCTTTTATCCACATATCATCAATTTCACCTATGGACAACAACAACTTACTGGTGTCTTTTTTCATATAAAAATCCCCTCCTTTTCTAAGTGTAGTTTTAGTTCTTTTCGCATACGATATAACATCATTCTTATTTTGTTTTCACTTATGTTATACCCTTGTGACATCTCTTTTATAGAATAAAAATACCAGTACCTACCAACAAATATATTTCTTTTTATGGTTGGTAATTGTGCTAAAAACTTATTTATACAATCTACCAAAAAACGTTGCTCTAGCTCCTTATCAATGGCATTATCTGATATTACACTATCTTCCAGTTCAGAAATAATATACTCTATTTCTCCAGCCCCTCTTTTTTTTGCATGTTGCTTTCTATATGTATCAATAGAAAGGTTTCTTGTAATCTTCCCTAAAAATACAGAAAGGCAATTTGGCTTTTTCGGTGGAATACTATTCCAAGCATTCCAATAGGTATCATTGACACATTCCTTTGCATCCTCCTTATTTTTTAAAATTCTATAAGAAATGGAGTAGCAATAGCTTTCATACTTATTTTGTGTTTCTAAAATTGCTCGTTCTTCCCTTTTCCAGTAGAGTGCAATAATTTCACTATCCTCCACAGTTATATTATCCTCCTTGTAATATTTTTTCTATCTATTATGACCAATGTTCTGTACTCATACGACAAATCATTGTTACAATAAGTGTTCCCTTCTATTATTGTAGACGTAACTAATTTCACCTTATTTCATATTTTTGTAAAAAAATTCAGGTATCAATCGTTCTTTGACACCTGAATCTCTTTTTTTATGCAAAAATACTATTTTTTACACGATTTGCTACTTCTTCTCCCTCTAAAATAGAAAGTAGAGTAAGACCTAATTCTACTGCATATCCTAATCCTCTTGCTGTAATTACATTTCCATCAATTACTACGTGGTCAGTAACACAAGTTGCTCCTAGTAATTCATTTTCAAACCCTGGATAACAAGTTGCACGTTTTCCTTCTAATAGATGAAGATTTCCAAGTACCGATGGGGCAGCACACATTGCACCTACTAGCTTTTTGGCATTTACTTGCTCTTTTAGCATACTTGCTAACATTTCATTGGATTTTAAGTTT
>CAJFOH010000200.1 GCA_904395845.1 uncultured Lachnospiraceae bacterium | reverse complement strand
TCACTTACACTTCCTATATTAGCACAAAGATGTACCTTTTTCCCATCGGTTGTAATGGTTTCTTTCCCTTTTAACCCTTGAAGTAATAATTGATTTTCTTTTTCACTCTGTATTCTTTTTTCTATCTGGGTACAAACCTCTTTTGATGGTTCTAATATCACTTCCCCCTTAAAACCATCTATTACCACGTTCATACCTGTATGTATGTCTTCTAAATCCATAGGAACACCTACTAGTGCTGGAATATTCATCATTCTTGCAAGGATTGCCGTGTGAGAATTGGTGGAACCATGCACAGTAACAAAACCAAGAATTTTTTCTTTCTCTAATTGAATGGTTTCACTCGGACTTAAATCGTCTGCTATAATAATAGAAGGTCCAGTAGACATAACACTTTCTGTATCTTCTCCTATTAAATTGTCAATTAACCGATTGGAAATATCCTTGATATCTGTGCTTCTTTCCTTTATATATTCATCGTCCATATCGAAAAATAATTTGGAAAATCTATCCCCTACAACACTTACTGCATATTCTGCATTTACCTTTTCTGATTCAATCATATGAATAATTGCATCTAAATATTCTACATCATCTAGCATAATTTGATATACTTCAAAAATAGCTGCACTACTTTCACCTACTTCTTTTGAAGTCTTTGTATAAAGCGTTTGCAACTGTAATATGGTCTGTTGTTTGGCTTGTTCAAATCTTATTCTTTCTTTATTAACATCTACTATAACTCTCTTTTCTATCCTTCTCTCTTTTTTTCTAAGGACAACTGCCCTACCCATTGCCACTCCATAAGACACCGTTTTTCCCACTAATTTTTTCATGCTTTAACCCTCATATCTTTTTTATATGTAATTTACAAAACGACCATGCAAAATCACATGGTCGCTTCTATATCATCCTATCTTTTTACATTTTACTACTATAAACCAATTTTTTCATTACTATCTTCTATTCTTTTATGATACCTTTAATCTTCCAATGGTTTCATCATCATCATCATTTGGATAGCGAAGTCTTTTATATACACAAAATGCAAAGTCACAAATGTACCCTATGACTAGAACAATCGCCAATATTTTTCCATAAGAAAAAGGAATACGATATACTTGTTGCTTCATAAATCCATCTAAAAAATAGAAAAATACGATTCCTAAAAATCCCCAACCTATGCTACTTTCTAAACAAATAATTCCTTTGTAATTAAATGGTTTTTTACTGTAATCCCACCAAAAGCTACCAAATAGACGTATCATTGCTTTTGCAGTAACAATCTCCATAGTAGTTGCAAGTGCAGAACTACATAGATAAAGTAAAATTAAATTATGAGATACAGGTTTTAACATTAAATATGCACCTACTGCACCAAATCCATAAATAATACAAAATGGTCCATGAACAAAACCTCTATTCATAACTAACTGCTTATGTTCTATGGTTAATACAATACACTCTAATACATATCCAAAGAAACTTAGTAAAAAAAACCAATTAATAAATACAAATATATTCATATCAAAAATCTTCATATTCATTCAAACCTCAAACTATTTTTCTCACCTATCTGTAAACGTATTTATGCATTGGTAAGCTTTGCCATTGCTTGCACTGCTCGTTCTTTCCACTGGGTAAATACTTCTGCAAGAGTACAATATTTGTCCGCATAGGAAACTAAAAATGCTTCTTTATACTTTGGTGGAATTGGTGTTAACGGCCACATATGTCTTACAATGCCATTACGTTCTATATCATTTAAATTAAATTCTTTTTCTGCATTTTTAAGTGCTGTCTTTGGGTGGGTAAATCCATGAAAACGATTTCCTGTTTCTTTTGCATGAGTATGCCAATCATACAAAAACAAATCATGTAATAGCCCAGCACGAGCTGTTGATACATAATCTAGTCCTTTTTCCTTTGCAATATGATATGCTAAGTAAGAAACTTGTATGCAATGTGCCCTTGTACTTGTATTCCCATGCTGAATAAATTGATTCATTGATTGAAATGCTTTATTTTGGAAAATGTCCTTGACACATTCATAATATTCTTTATCAATAATATAATCTTCTTCTATGATCCATTGGCTATCTTCCATCCACTCTTTTAGTTGTTCTCTCATTAAATAATAAGATTCCTTCTTCTTCATTTTCTCCTCCCAATATAAACGCTGTCTTTATAACATTTAAAACATCTCATTTGCTTTTTTCTTATTATACGTCCTATTAGTTGGAACGTCAATAAAATATTTTTTACAAATTTATGTAAATTTAATACTATATTAAAAACAGCTTTCTTCAATTATTTTTCCAATACGTTCTAAACCAATCTTATCAGACTCTTTAAATCTTCTAATATAAGGGCTATCAATATCTAATACTGCAACTACTTCCTTCCTACTGTTATGAAGTGGAATCACAATTTCTGAATTTGATGCACTATCACAAGCAATATGCCCTGGGAATTTATGAACGTCTTCTACCAGTATAGTTTCATTTTTTAATGCTGAGGTACCACATACCCCTTTTCCAAGCGGTATTCTTGTACAAGCTACTTTTCCCTGAAATGGTCCTAATATTAACTGATTATCTTCTCTTAAATAAAATCCAACCCAATTTAATCGTTCTATCTCTTCATTTAATAATGCAGATGCATTTGATAATTTTGCCACTAAGTTTGGACAACCTTCTAAAAGAGAATACATTTTTTCTGCTAATAAAGAAAACTCTGTATCGCTAGAATTTGTTCTATTTTCATATTCTTGTTTTGTCATAGAATACAAACTGGAATCAACTTTCATTCCATCGTATCGAACTAGGGCATTTTTGATTGTTCCATTATAGACAAATCCTAGCTTTTCAATAACCCTTTTTGATCGTAGATTAAATGTATAATGTGATACTCTTACCAGTTCCAAAGCTTCTTCTTCAAACAAATATTCTAATACTCGATTTACTGCTTCTAGGGTTATTTCCTTTCCCCAAAATCTACTGTCCAGTACATATCCTATTTCCCTTGATAATACGCCACTTTCATATCTATCTTTATGTACCCCAACCGAACCAATTACTTTATTTATCTCTTTTAGTACAATGGCATATTCTTGTTCTTTCATAAACAGTTCTAATATTCTTCTTGTTTCCTCTATGCTTTCATGTGGTTTCCAACCAGCCATTGGACCTATTTCCTCTTTCTTTGCATACTCATACAAGTCATATAAATCCTTTTCTTCAAATTTCCTTAATATTAAACGTTTCGTTTCTAACTGTTTCATATTATTCTCCCTTTTTCACTTACTATTCTATTTTTCATTGTAATATGTGTTGTACTATTGCAAAATGGTGAATCCAAATAGTTATCCTTATTCCTTGCTTTTATGTAGGAAAAAATGGTATTTTTTAATCCCTAGTTTACAGGTTTTAAAAAATACCATTATCTATCTTATTATTTTATATCACGCTTATTTGCATTTGAAAGTTTACTTTTTCATAAGTAACGATTTTTAAAATACATTTTAGTTATCTACACTGTAATTTGGTGCTTCCTTTGTAATATGAATATCATGTGGATGACTTTCTTTTAAAGAAGCTGCTGAGATTTTTACAAACTTTCCAGTTTCTTTTAATGTTTCGATATCTGCTGCTCCACAGTATCCCATACCAGAACGTAAACCTCCCATTAATTGAAATACCGTATCTTCTACGCTACCTTTGTAAGCAACTCGACCTTCTACACCTTCTGGAACTAATTTTTTTGCATCTGCTTGGAAATATCTATCCTTAGAGCCATTTTCCATTGCTGCAATAGACCCCATACCACGATATACTTTATACTTTCTTCCTTGGAATAATTCAAATGTTCCTGGACTTTCATCACAACCAGCAAAAATTGATCCCATCATACATACATTTGCACCTGCTGCAATGGCTTTTGTAATATCTCCAGAATATTTAATACCACCATCTGCAATAATTGGAACACCATATTGCTTTGCTACTTCATAACAATCCATAACTGCTGTTATCTGTGGCACTCCAATACCAGCAACAACACGAGTAGTACAAATAGATCCTGGTCCAATTCCTACCTTAACAGCATCTGCACCAGCTTCAATTAAGTCTTTGGTTGCTTGTCCTGTTGCCACATTACCTGCTATTACTTGTAAATCTGGGTACTTTGCTTTTACTTCTTTTACTGTTCGTAAAATATTTGCAGAGTGACCATGGGCAGAGTCAATAACAATACAATCAACATGGGCTTTTACTAATGCGTCTACACGTTCTAAGATGTTATTAGTAATACCTACTGCTGCACCACAAAGTAATCTTCCTTTACTGTCCTTTGCTGAATTTGGGTATTTAATTTGCTTTTCAATATCTTTAATTGTAATTAATCCTTTTAGATTAAAGTCTTCATCTACAATTGGTAGCTTTTCCACACGAGCTTTTGCAAGGATTTGCTTTGCTTCTTCTAACGTTGTTCCCTCTTTTGCTGTTACAAGACCAGTAGATGTCATACATTCTTTTATCTTTTTTGAATAATCTTCTTCAAATTTTAAATCTCGGTTTGTAATAATTCCAACTAATTTTTTCCCCTCTGTAATTGGAACACCTGAAATTCGGAACTTAGCCATTAAATTATTTGCATCTTCTAGTGTATGCTCTGGTGATAAATAAAATGGATCTGTAATAACACCATTTTCAGAACGCTTTACCTTATCTACTTCTTCCGCCTGAGCTTCAATGGACATATTCTTATGAATAATACCAATTCCACCCTGTCTTGCCATAGCAATCGCCATACGATGTTCTGTTACTGTATCCATTCCAGCACTCATCATTGGAATATTTAATTGAATACTCTTTGTTAAATTTGTTTTTAACGACACTTGATTAGGAATCACCTCAGAATAAGCAGGTACTAAAAGTACGTCATCAAATGTAATTCCATCGCCAATAATTTGTCCCATGTCTAAATCCTCGCTTCCTTTTGTATATTGCTTTTTTCAAAAGTTTAACAAATAACTATGGAATTGTCAAATATTTTTTTGCTTCTTTTTTCTTTTTACAAATGCCCATAGATATCATGTAATTTATTTCATTTTTTGGTAGTTCCTTTTACTTGTATCACAGGATTCTCAGAGTATTCTCCTATCATTTTTTCTAATATTTACTTTTCGTTATAAATATTCTAAAAAAAGCACCTAGTATTGATATGCCCCCTGTCAAGTAGACAGGGGCATATCAATACTAGGTGCTAATAGGATAAATATTTTCTATATCAAATTTTATTGCTTACGTCTTTTCTTATTTATTGTATCACTACTTTTCTTGGTGAACTTGACTTCATTGCCTTTAATAGCTTCTCATTTGGTTCAATGACAATAATATAAGAACCTTTTTCATCAGTACATACAACACCATAAGTTTTATTCTTACTTTCACCAGATGAATAATCTACTACTTTAAACTTTGGATTATTCTTATAACTATCTAGCTCATGTGCCTCAAAAGGAGCAATAATCTCCACTTTTTCCATGGAAATTGCTTTTGCTTTTTTTCTTCTTTGTTGATTTAAAATCTTATCAATGGTTAATTCATTTGTTACAAAAATATACTCATATTCAATTTTGGTCATTTGGAATGCTACATATGCGATTCCTACTGCTGCTAATAAAATAATTGCCCCAAACCAAACAAGAGCAGATGCTAACAATCCAATTAAAATAAGAAATATAGCTCCTATTTTTATAAATGGTGCGTATGCTGGTGTCTTTCTTTTTACTAACCATTCTGCATAAATGTCGTTCATAATACCTCTCCTAACTATAGTTTTTTTGCAACATAAAATATAGTATTCTTCTAGATTATTATTCTATATTGCAATATTTTCTTTTGACTCTATCATTTATGATATTTTATTTATTCAATATTATATCTTTTTTTTCACTTTTGGTCAAAGACTTTTTCAAATTTTTTTCTATTAAAAATGGTATAGAAAAAGGGAGTATTTTTGTGGATATTCCAGAAAAACACTCCCTTTTATTTTTCACTTAATGATTATAAACTATCTTTTTTCCTATGATATTAGATTAGTATATTGGCAAATTACATCATTCCACCCATACCTGCTCCTGCTGGCATAGCTGGTTCATCTTTTTTAATTGTTGCCACAACAGATTCTGTTGTTAATAATGTAGATGCTACACTTGTTGCATTTTGTAATGCACTTCTTGTAACCTTTGCTGGATCTAAAATTCCAGATGCTACCATATCTACATATTCTTCTTTGTATGCATCAAAACCAATTCCTGGCTCAGAT
>CAJFOH010000199.1 GCA_904395845.1 uncultured Lachnospiraceae bacterium | reverse complement strand
AATACCGATTACAAAAACAATTGTTATACCACCGATGGTACAAACAATAAGTTTTGATAAGTAGATTGCTTCTCGTGAATATTTTTTTGATGCTATTTGTTTGATACTTCCAGTAGAAAATTCTATCGTTATAAAAATTGTGGTAAATATTGCCATTAATATTTGTAAAAAATTCCCATTATACATATCATCCATATTTCCAAATCCACTAATTGTATCAAATTCTTCCATAAAATCTTCTGTCGTTGCTTGTGTAGTAACACCCACTGTTCCATTGGCAGCACCATCTACTACTGCAGCCCCTGCAACCCCAACTTCATTTCCTTGACTGATTTGAGTAGATAGTGTATTTCTCATCCATAGTTGAATCCCACTTACTCCAACTACTGTAAGAATACCTATAATTATCATTGTTTTAAAACAACCACTTTTCCCTAGTTTATATAATTCACTGCGTATTAAGTTAATCATTCTTCTTATAACCTCCTAATTTCTAATTATTCCAAGATTCCTTTATTGATTCATAAGTTGCATAAAGTAATCCTCTAAGTCCTCGCTTACTGCTCCAAAAGACTGAATACTTGCCCCATGTTCAAATAATACTCTATTTACCTTTTCTGGTTCTTCAATATACTCAAACAAACGTACTGTTCCATCTTGTAACACATCATATTCTTTTGTCTTTAATTTTGTTTCTAAAATTGCACATACTTTTGTGGTATCAAGTGACTTTATTTTAATACAACGTCTACAACGATGCTCTAATTCTTCTTTTGAGAACTGTTCTACTAACGTTCCTTTATCAATCACACCATAATCTGTTGCCACCCTAGAAAGTTCTCCTAAAATATGGCTAGAAATAATGATTGTTACTCCTTTTTCTCTATTTAACTTTAAAAATAATTCTCTTAGTTCTCGAATTCCTGTTGGGTCTAGTCCATTTAATGGCTCATCTAAAATCAGTACATCTGGGTTTCCTAGTAGTGCAATTCCAAGTGCCAACCTCTGCTTCATTCCTAGAGAAAAGTTTCTTGTTTTTTTATTTCCTACATTGTCTAATCCAATAATCTGTAATGTTTTATCTACAATATCTTTATCTACAATTCCGAACAATTTTCTATAATATTCTAAATTTTCATAGGCACTCATTTTTGGATATAAGCATGGATTTTCAATGCTACATCCAATACGACTTCTCATTTTTAAATTGTCTTCTTCTCCAAATAATTTTATTGTTCCCTCATCTTTAGAGGAAAGTCCTACTAGCATTTTAATTAAACTTGTTTTCCCTGCTCCATTTCTGCCTATTAGTCCATAAATTGCACCTTTTTTTACACGAATACTTACCTTATTTACTGCGTATCTAGTTTTATATTTTTTTGATACCTCATGTGTCTCAATTACATATTCCATAATATCCTCCTTGTATTACCAATTCTTTCAATAATTCTTCCCTTATTATTCTAGGTGGTAATATGCATATCGTTTACCTACTCTTATCATACCGATTACTCTTTTAAAAACAATATATAAATCTTAAAGAAAGTTTAAAGTTTTATTTTTGTAACAGAAAAGCCAGTGAGCGTTTTCTACTCACTAGCTTATAATAATTTCACTATTTCAAACCTATACTTAAATGCAAAATGCTGCATATAGCGGAACAATTTTCTTATTATCTTCAAATCCAAAGTTTTTCGTAGAGAGTTTAATGGCATAAGCTGGTTTATAAGTATCCATATATACTTTTAAACTTTTTGCTCTCGTATTATCGGCAGATTTCACTTCAATTGGAATTAATTGACCTTCCCGTTGAATAATAAAATCTATCTCAGCTCCACGTTCCGACTCCCAATAATACGTACGATATCCATTAATAGTAAGTTGTACATTTACATAATTTTCAACCATTCCACCTTTAAAATCATTTAACTCTTCTACCATATAAAGAATATCATTTGCTACCAAATCTTTTTTTGCACACAATAGCCCTAAATCTGATACATAGATTTTAAATGAATCAATGTCACGATAATTTTCCAAAGGCTTTTTAACTTGTTCCACCTTATATACTTGTGAGACAATGCCAGATAAACACAACCATTCAATAGCATTTTCAAATTCTGAGGCTCGCCCACCTTTCTTAATCAACTTATATTGAAAACGAGTATTTTTTTTAGAAAGCTGAACCGTAATATTATCATATGCAAGTCTAGTTTTTTTAATCTCATTTAAATTGTTGTACTTGCTCATATCATTAAGATAACTTGTAAGAATAGTATCTTGTATATGACGTACTAAAATATAATCTTTGGTTTGTGAAAACTGCATAACACACTCTGGCATACCACCTACAACCAAATATTGTCGATATAATTTCATTGCTATATCATGAAATGCAGAAGGCATAGGTGTATTTGTTTCAAAACACTTTTTTATTTGTGCTACAAGAATATCCTCTCCCATAGCAAGCATAAATTCTTCTATATCCATAGGATACATAGTTTTCATATCTACTTTACCAACAGGAAAGGAATATCTTGCTCTATTTACTGCTACACCAAGCAAGCTTCCCGCCACAATGATATGGTATTCTGGAGCATCTTCACAAAAATACTTTAAAGAGGTCAAAGCTCGTTCACAAAGCTGTACTTCATCAAATATAATTAATGTTTTTTCTCTTATAATCGTTTGGTCTGCAATATGAGATAGCATGGGTATTAAATAATCAGGACTTATACTTTCATTAAATGTTTCAATTAATTTGGGATTCGTTTCAAAGTTAAAATATGCTACATTTTCATAATACCTACGTCCGAACTCTAACATGGAGTACGTCTTACCTACTTGTCTTGCACCTTGCAAAATAAGGGGTTTACGATATTTACTTTCTTTCCATGATTCTAAAAACTCTATAATTTTT
>CAJFOH010000198.1 GCA_904395845.1 uncultured Lachnospiraceae bacterium | reverse complement strand
GAAGCTGTTGAAACGTTATCGTCACAATTGTTTATTAGTTTATTAAATATACTAATTAATATTGTGGTAGCTTTAGGTATTACTGTATCTAAAAGTAAAATTGTCTTTATCTTCTTTTTATTAACAATACCTGTGGCAGCACTTACAATTTTTGTATTTAAACGACCTATGAAAAAGCATAATCATAGTTTTCGTAAGGAAATGGAATCTACCTCTGCCAAAGTAATGGAAATGGTAGAAATGATTCCAATTACAAGAGCCCATGCACTAGAAAAAAAAGAAAGCACTCGAATGAGCGTTCAACTTATGAATGTAGCTGCTGAAGGTTACCGCCTAGATATTATTCAATCTACCTTTGGTTCTGTCAGTTGGGCTATCTTCCAGATTTTTCAAGTAATATGTTTGCTTTTTACTGCCAATCTTGCTTTGAAAAATTCTATTCCTGTTGGAGATATTATTTTATATCAAAGTTATTTTTCAACAATTATTAACCAAGTTTCTTCTATTATTACCCTACTTCCAACCATTGCAAAGGGAATGGAATCTGTTGGTAGTATTGGAGAAATTTTAAATGCTAATGATGTTGAAACACATAAAAATAAAGTAAAACTTACAAAATTAAAAGGAAATTATCGTTTTGATAACGTACATTTTTCTTATAAAAAAGACAACAAACCTATTTTAAATGGTGTTACTATGGATATTAAGCAAGGAGAAACCGTTGCCTTTGTAGGAGAATCTGGGGCTGGAAAAAGTACCCTACTTAATATGATTATTGGATTTTTGTTACCAAATAAAGGAAAGATATTTGTAGATGGCATAGATATTACAACTTTAAATCTTAGAAGTTATCGTAAATTTCTTGCTGTTGTTCCACAATCTACCGTATTATTCTCAGGTTCTATTCGTGATAACATTACTTATGGATTAGAAAATGTTACGGAAGAAGAAGTACTAGAAGTTGTAAAAGCAGCCAATTTAGAAGAAATGATTGCCAAACTTCCAGATGGATTGGATACCCTTGTTGGTTCTCATGGTGATAAACTTTCTGGTGGACAAAAGCAACGAATTTCCATTGCTCGTGCATTAATTCGTAAACCAAGTGTTATTTTATTTGATGAAGCTACTTCTGCTCTTGATAGTATCTCTGAAAAATTAATTCAAGATGCACTTGAAACATTAACCAAAGGAAAAACTACCTTCCTTGTAGCCCATCGCTTGTCTACTATACGAAGTGCAGATAAAATTGCTGTATTAAAAAATGGAGTATGCGTGGAATTTGGAACATGGGATGAATTAATGGAGAAAAAGGGAGAATTTTATAAAATGAAATCATTACAAATGTAATCATTACACACCACAGATATAAAAAAGAAGTGACCTCAACATTAGTAAGCATTCTAATGATTGAGGTCATTTTTCACGGTCAACAATTATGCTAAAAGTTTATTCCTTTACAGCACCAATGTTAATACCACTGATAAAATATTTTTGACAGAATGGATAAATAAACATAAATGGGATAATAGCAACCATAACCGCTGCATTCTTAACAGTATTTTCTGTTGCATCACCAAGAGCGGAAGGTAAATCACTTCCTAAAATTAAACTTCTAAGCTTCATTTGGAAGTTATATAAATCAGCGTTTGTAATATATAACTTGAAACTTGTATAATCGTTCCAATATGCTACTGCAAACATTAACCCAATAGAAGCAAGTGCCGCTTTAGAAAGTGGAAGTACTATTTTATAGAAAATTTGAATTGGAGTACAACCATCAATTTCTGCTGCTTCAAATAAGGCATTTGGAATTCCTTCAAAAAAGTTTCTCATTAATACTAAGTTGTAAATATTAATAGCTGGAAGTAAAATAACGGAGAATAATGTATTTGTTAATCCTAAGTTTTTTACTACCAAATAAGTAGGAATCATACCACCAGAGAATATCATTGTAAACAATAATAATCCTGCTAAAATATTTCTACCTGGCATTTTCCATTGAATTAATACATATCCACCTAATGTACTTAAAAACAATCCTAAAAATGTTCCTGCTAAGGTTGTAATGACAGAAACTAATAATGGTTGATATAATGTTGAGTTTGTAAGTACTGTAATATATCCATCAAACCCAAATTTCTTTGGCCATAATCTCATACCATAGCTAGTATATAAATCAAAGGAGTCAATTAATACTTTCCAAATAGGTACTAATGTAAAGAAACAAATAATAATAAATATAATTGCATTTATAATATTAAATGGTTTTATTTTCTTCTTTGTATGAGTCATTTTCATTTTTTGTGCCATGCTGCTACCTCCTAAATAATTCCGCGTCCACGAACTTTTTTACTTAAATAGTTACAAAGGAGAACAAGCACACATCCTACCAATGATTTTACTACACCAACAGCAGTTGTATAACCATAGTTTGGTAACGCACCACTATTAAATGTTTGAGTATAGATATATGTTTGTAGTACATCGGCTTGTTGAATAACAGCTGAATTTTGTAATACGAATACAGATTCAAATAAGTTCATAACTTTTGCTAAGTTTAAGATTAAAACAGTAATAATTGTATTTGATAACGCTGGCATTGTAATATAACGAATTTTTTGTAAACGACCAGCACCGTCCATAGTAGCTGCTTCATAAAGTTCTGGTGATATTCCAGAAAGAGTTGCAAGGAAAATAATTGTTCCCCAACCAGTATCTTTCCATATGTTAATAACATAAAACATTGGAGTCCACCATTGTTTGCTTCCTAAAAAGTAAATTTCTTGTCCCTTTTCTAAAATCCCAAGATTTACTAATAATGCATTAATAAGCCCTTCTTGAGATGGGGATAAAATAAGTGTAAATACAGATGCTGTAACAACCCAAGACATAAAGTGTGGTAAATAAATAATTGTTTGTGTTGTTTTTTTGAATTTCATACTAATAATTTCATTTAACATTAATGAAATGATTACTGCTAATAATGTGTTTAATAATAATTTTACAATACTAAGTTCTAGTGTATTTGCAAATGCACTTAAAAATCCTTGAGAAGAAAACATACGAGTAAAGTTTTCTAGTGCAATAAATTTAGGTGCTTTTATTCCACGAAAATCTGTAAATGCGTATCTTAACCCAAGTAATGGTAAATAATGGAATACAAGTGTAAATGCTAACACTGGAATAAACATAAGATAAAAATACCTATATTTAATAATATTTTTTTTCATCTCTTTTCGACTTGCTGCTTTTACTTCAGCAGAACGACTCTTTTTCATCTGCCTTCTTCCTCCTTTATATTGAGAGAGGAAGAACTTCCCCTCTCAAAGTTAATAATAGTTGCTTTATTTTTCTAAAGCATTTAAAGAATCTACGATAGCCTTGGACCAATCAGCTCCGCCTTCTTTTTCATATCTTGCATATGCTTCTTCAATGGATACTCCTTGAGTTACAACATCTGCAACAATAGAATTCT
>CAJFOH010000197.1 GCA_904395845.1 uncultured Lachnospiraceae bacterium | reverse complement strand
CATGTTCCATCATTCATTTCATAATAAGTGTACATAATTCCATCTTGTTGGGATGCATTATAAGTGGCAGCTATTCTATTTCCACATCCCATAATAAAAACTAAACTTAAAATTCCAATAGCAAATGATTTTTTTAACATTATTACCTACTCCTTTTATCCCTAATAGTGTATTAGATTTTTTCTTTCATTATAGCATATGTAAAATATTTTTACTATACAAATATAAAACAAATGAATAAATTGTATGTTAAAGAGTTAACTTCACTGGTGCATATAATATTTATAAGAAGAATTTATTGCTTTAACATCCCTTTATGAAACAACAATACTTCCTATAATAATAACACTTTCTGAGAATTGTTACCATGATTTTTAGAATAAAATGTTGATAAAAAGTAGCTTATCTTCATCATTTCAAAAATTATTAGCACTCAATCTAAATGAGTGCTAATTTTCTATTGACATTTTATTTTTATAGAGTTAGAATGAAGTTATTATGGTAAGAAGAGTAATCATATGAGTGTTTTTCTATGCTAAAAATTTTTAGCTATGCTAATTCTTAGCTATACTTAATTTTGTTAGCTATACTTAATTTTGTTAGCTATGCTAACTATGCTAACTATGGTTACTATGGTTACTATGTTTACTATACTTACCTAGTATTTATATGAAAACATTATTAAATTTATTATAAAGGAGAGATTTACAATGGCAAAAAGCGGAAGTTTATCAATTAATAGCGAAAATATTTTTCCAATTATTAAAAAGTGGTTATATTCTGACCATGATATTTTTTATCGTGAATTAATTTCTAATGGTTGTGATGCCATTACAAAGTTAAAGAAATTAGATATGATGGGTGAATACTCCATCCCAGAAGATACAAAGTTTTCTATTCAAGTAAGTGTAAATCCTGAAGAAAAGACCATTACATTTGCAGATAACGGAATTGGTATGGACGAGTCTGAAGTAGAAGAATATATTAACCAAATTGCATTTTCAGGAGCACAAGACTTTTTAGCAAAATACAAAGATAAGACAAATGAAGACCAAATTATTGGGCATTTTGGATTAGGATTCTATTCTGCATTTATGGTTGCAGATAAAGTTACTATTGATACATTATCTTGGAAAGATGGCGCTAAGGCTGTTCATTGGGAATCCGAAGGTGGTACAGAATATGAAATGACAGACAGTACAAAAGATAGTGTAGGTACTACAATTACTCTTTATTTAAACGAAGATAGTTATGAATTTTGTAACGAATATCGTGCAAGAGAAGTAATTACAAAGTACTGCTCTTTTATGCCAGTAGAAATTTATTTAACAAATGTTACTGCTGAGCCACAATTTGATACAATTCCAACAGAAGATGTATTAGAAACTGATGAAGTTGTTGAAACAATTATTGAAGAAGCAAAAACAGAAGAAAAAGAAAAGGAAGACGGAACAAAGGAAATGGTTGAAGTTTCTCCTCGTAGAGAAATGGCAAAAATTAAACGCAGACCAGTTCCACTAAATAACCCATCTCCTCTTTGGGCCAAACACCCAAATGAATGTAGCGATGAAGAATACAAAGAATTTTATCGTAATGTATTTATGGATTACAAAGAACCTTTGTTCTGGATTCATTTAAATATGGATTATCCATTTAACTTAAAAGGTATTTTATACTTCCCTAAGATTAATACAGAGTATGATTCTATGGAAGGTACTATTAAGTTATATAACAACCAAGTGTTTATTGCTGATAACATTAAAGAAGTAATCCCAGAATTTTTAATGTTATTAAAAGGTGTGATTGACTGTCCAGATTTACCACTTAATGTATCCCGTTCTGCGCTACAAAATGATGGCTTTGTAAAGAAGATTTCTGATTATATTACAAAGAAGGTTGCAGACAAGTTATCTGGAATGTGTAAAACAGATAGAGAAACTTATGAAAAATATTGGGATGATATTAATCCTTTCATTAAATTTGGTTGCTTAAAAGATGAAAAGTTTTCTGAAAAGATGAATGATTATATTATCTTTAAAAATTTAGAAAATAAGTATATCACTCTTCCAGATGCATTAAAAGCAAATGAAGAAACACATAAAAATACAATTTTCTATGTAACAAATGAAAAGGAACAAAGTCAATATATTAACTTATTTAAAGAAGAAGGTATTGATGCTGTTATCCTAACTCATAATATTGATACCCCTTTTATTACTCATTTGGAACAAAAAAATGAAGGTGTAAAGTTTTTAAGAATTGATGCTGATTTAACAGAATCCTTCAAAGAAGAAACAAAAGAAGAAGAAAAAGAAACATTGAAAGAAAATAACGAAGCATTAACTGCATTATTTAGAAAAGCATTAAACAATGAGCATCTAGATGTTAAAGTAGAAAAACTAAAAAATGCTTCCATTGCTTCTATGATGACATTGTCAGAAGAAAGTAGACGTATGCAAGAAATGATGAAAATGTATGGTATGACAGGAATGGATTTAGGTATGCCTACTACTACTTTAGTATTAAATATGAATCATCCATTAGTTGCTTATACATTAGAGCATCAAGACTCTGAACATACACCTATGATTTGTGAACAATTATATGATTTAGCTGCTCTTGCTCATGGAACACTTACTCCAGACCGTATGAGTAAGTTTATTACAAGAAGCAATGAAATTATGTTATTATTAGCAAAATAATTAACGATAATAATAAAAAGCCTATAGGAAGAAATGTTATGTCATTATCCATAACTACTCTCCTACAGGCTTTTTCTGTATTCTATTTTTATTTTACTTCAAAGGAAAAATCTGTATTTGGAAAATAAGATTCATACAAAGTAAAGAAACTTTGATTGGAAATATTTGGATTGTAGGTAAAAGTACAACGATTCCATACGCTTTTATTAATACTTAATGGTTGCTGTTTTAACAATTCCTCTACATCATCATTCCACTCATTATATCGATTGGTTCGTAAAATTTTTTCTTTATTTTGCTTTGATAGCTCTTCATCATAATCATTGATACATTTAATAATGTGATATCCATCAGAAGAAGTTAAAACCTGTGTGGTTTCTCCAGTTTCTAATCGAAATACAGTATCTCGAAATTCCTCAGATAAGTCATAGCGAGATACGTTGTATTCCCATTTACCGTTATTATTATATTCACGGGCAAATTCTTCAAAACTTTTCCCATTTTCTAATTCAGTAAGCAAGTGATTTGCTGTTTCCTCTTCTGTTACAAAGATTTCTTGTATGGTCATTACTCTAGCTTCATTATCACTTACTTCATTTTTCATATCCTTTGTTAAAAAATCTATAGTTTTTTGTGCTAGAATATACTTTTCAATTAGAGAAATAACAGACTTCATATCATTGCTACAATAGTTTTTCTCTTCTGCTGTTAGACTATTGTAATACTCTTTTCCAGCTTTTTTTGCTTCTTCTTTTTCTTCCTTTGTTAGCTTTATATCATTCTTCTTTGATAGTTGTACTAGTGCTTGTAAATGTACTAATTCGTCCATAACTACATTGTTACGAATATAAGATTCAAAGGTTACATTTTCTTCCATTGGTTGTTGCCAAAAGTTTTCTCCAGAAACAGAT
>CAJFOH010000196.1 GCA_904395845.1 uncultured Lachnospiraceae bacterium | reverse complement strand
TGGGCATATTATGCTTGGGACAGTTGCAAAAGAAGAATTTGATTTAGAAGAAGTTTGGTTTATGCCAACTGGTCAGCCACCACATAAGGCAGATAAACAGGTAAGTGATGCCATTCACAGAGCAAATATGGTAAAGTTAGGCATAAAGAACTATCCATCGTTTCAATATTCTGGAATTGAAGTTGAAAGAGAAGGATACACCTATACGGCAGATACATTACAGTATTTATCAAAAAAGTTTCCAAATAATAAATATTATTATATAGTGGGAGCAGACTCTTTAAACTATATGGATAAATGGTATCAGCCATCAACAATTTTTACTTATGCTACCATTCTGGCAGTGCCTAGAAATACACAAACAAAACAAGAGCTAGAAGATAAAAGAGAGGAGTTACTCAAACAATTTCCAAATGGAAACATTTATTTGTTAAACACCTCTCTTGTAGAAATTTCCTCTCGTCAGCTACGCAGTATTCTATCAAAAAAGGACAATAGTAGTATGGAGAAGGAGATGTTAAAAAAATATTTAGATGATGATGTATTTTCTTATATTATTCATCATCATTTGTATAAAGAAGAAATTGGAAAGAAAGAAAGGCCTTTCGATGTATAAGTTTTGGAGGTAAGTATGGAAGAGAAAATAGAAAAAATTAAAAAAAGTTTAAAAAAGAAATTAGATTCTGATCGTTACCAACACACATTAGGTGTGGCTTATACAGCGATTTGCTTGGCAATGAGATATGAAGTAGACTTGGAACAAGCAGAATTAGCAGGTTTGCTTCATGATTGTGCTAAGAACATTAGTGATAAAGAAAAACTTCAAAAATGTGCAAAAAATCATATTGAAATTACAACTTATGAGCAGGACAATCCTTCTCTTCTTCATGCAAAGTTAGGAGGATTTTTGGCAGAGCATAAATATGAAGTTACAGATAGAGATGTATTAAGTGCTATTCGCTGGCATACAACAGGAAAACCAGCAATGAGTATGTTAGAAAAAATCATATTTGTTGCTGATTATATAGAACCTAGAAGAAATAAAGCTCCAAATTTAGCTTATATTCGAAAGATAGCATTTGAAGATTTGGATTTTACAGTGTATGAAATTATGAAAAGTACAATTTTATATGTAAAAGAAAGAAATTTTACTATGGATCCAATGACCGAGGATGCCTATCATTATTATGAAAAATTAATAGAAAGGAAGTAGACTATGAGTGCAAAAGAATTAGTAAAAATCGCCTATAATGCATTAGATGATAAAAAAGGGCAAGATATTTGTATTATTAATATCGAGGAAATTTCAACAGTTGCAGATTATTTTATTATTGCAAGTGGTGATAATAGAAACCAAGTACAAGCTATTGCAGATAATGTATCTGATGAATTAGCAAAAGTAGGTTGTGAAGTAAAGCAAACAGAAGGGTATCATTCTGCAAACTGGATTCTTATGGATTATGGCGATATTATCGTTCATATTTTCAATAAAGAAGATCGTCTATTCTATGATTTAGAACGTATTTGGAGAGATGGAAAAATAGTTGAAATTGATGAATTATAGTTTTTGTATTGTACTAAAAAAGTAAGAAGATATAAACTACCTAATAGATATAAAATATACAAGATATCCAAAAAATTAGGAGTTATTTGGAAAAAACTATAAGACCCATAAGAATTGAAAAACTACAAGTAGGAAAATAAAAGGAAAAAAGAAAAGGTACTAGAAAGAGTTCTATCATATAACAAATGTTATGATTTGGTAGAATAACTATTCAAGTAACCTTTTCTTTTTTTGTTCGTATATAATTATAAATTAATTTTTTGATAAAGCCTATTATTAAGAAAAAAGAAGTTAGGAATGTTTTTTGTTGCCTAATTGGCGGAACAATCCAATTACTTTACCTAAAACTTGAACATCTTCTGTAATAATTGGGTCATAAGCATCATTTTCTGGTTGTAAACGGTAGTAGCCATCTTCTTTGAAAAAACGTTTTACCGTTGCAGAATCATCTACTAATGCCACTACAATTTGCCCATTAGAAGCAGTACTTGTTGCTTCAACAACTAACTGATCTCCATCATAAATCCCAGTATTAATCATACTATCTCCCTTTACATTAAGCATAAATACATCTTTTCCAGCTGGAATATATTCTGCAGGAATTGGGAAATAGCTTTCAATATTTTGGGCTGCAAAGATTGGCTCACCTGCTGCCACATTACCAATAACAGGAATTTGAATTGTTTCGGTACGAAGCATATGAAAACTTTCATCTA
This sequence comes from uncultured Lachnospiraceae bacterium, assembly GCA_904395845.1. Lineage (GTDB taxonomy): Bacteria > Bacillota > Clostridia > Lachnospirales > Lachnospiraceae > Fimimorpha. Next base: position 1,601 of record CAJFOH010000196.1, on the reverse strand, counting down.
AAATTTCAATGGCACGTGGCTTGGTTGGGTCACGTCGTATGTATCCATTTTTTTCTAATGTTTCTAAATGAGCATGAACGGAAGAGGTGGAACGTAAATTTACTGCCTCACATATTTCACGAACTGCTGGTGGGTACCCTTTATTAATAATTTGATTTTTTAAATAATCAAGAATTTCTTGTTGCTTTGAAGATATTTTTCCATAAGCCATATCTATAATCCTCCGTAAATAAAACTAGCTGAGCAAATCCCCTTTATGATTCAATAGAATAAAAATTCCCTTTATGATTCGATAGAATAAATATTGCTCAAATTCATATAATTATAAAAATTATATCATAGATGTAAAAAAAATGCAAACAAATGTTCAAGAAAATTTGTTCTTAAAAAAATCGAACATATGATTGACAAACTTTTGTTCGAGTGATATAATTTCAAAAGAACATTTGTTCAAGAACATATATTCTAGATTGTATGTTTTTTTATTTTATCATATGAGTTTTATTATATAAGGCATAACTTTAAGTAATAAATTTAGATAAGTTTTAATGGGTCATTTGAAGAGAAAATATTACATTTGGAGGAACGTTTACTATGGATAAGAAAAATTGGACGAGAGTACTAGTATTGGCTATTATCTTTGGATTTTTAAGTTTTAACTTAGGAATTGTAGAAGCTAATGAAAGTGATAGATATAAGAAACAGAAATATTACTCTAGTATTTGTATTGAGCAAGGCGATACTCTTTGGTCTATTGCAAAGAAATATGCAGACGAAGAGTATCAAACAATAGAAGAATATATAAAAGAAATCAAGCAGATAAATGGATTAACAAGTGAGAGAATTGTGGAGGGGAACTATTTAATTATATCCTATTATCATGAATAGTATTTGGAAAGAGCCTCGTAATATACTTTGTATAGAAATTTGGAAAAATATAAAAATTTAGAAAATGAATTGACAAACTATAATTCAGTGTTATAATAAACACATATAGAAAATACGTAGAAGAGAAGAGTAACTTAAATAGGATGTTTTCAGAGAAAGGTATAATATAAGTGAAGCTAATGGTTGCCTCATTTATTTGCTGTGAGTGCCTAACATTTATTTTAGTGAAGACCCCCTCAGAGTGACGTTAATACCGTCCGGCAGAATCCGTTATCATTCAAAGAGTGGCTACTGTAAGTAAGATGAGTATGTGGTTCCATATAATTTGTAAAGACAGCATACGAAGAATTTCTATCTTAGTCTTATGGAACAATAGCAATTAGGGTGGAACCGCGATAATATATCGTCCCTTTCTGTTTATGTTGTAATAGGCAGAAGGGGATTTTTTTATTGCATTAGAAAATGCTACGTATGATAAACATAAAACTGCAAATATAATTATTAAGATAATTATCAATAGCAAAAAATATTAATAAAGGAAAAGAGGTTTTATTATGATTATTACATTAAAAGATGGCTCTAAAAGAGAATACAATGAAGCAAAAGCTATCATTGACATTGCAAAAGATATTAGCGAAGGATTAGCAAGGGTAGCTTGTGCTGCAGAATTAAACGGAGAAGTAGTTGACTTGCGTACAGTTGTAGATTCAGAC
>CAJFOH010000195.1 GCA_904395845.1 uncultured Lachnospiraceae bacterium | reverse complement strand
GGAATACAACATTCTTCTAAGATTTGATCAAATAACTCTCTATCTTCTGCTGCATCAACGTCTTTTGCACTTGTTCCTAAAATTGGAACACCCATCTTCATTAGTGCTTCTGTTAACTTAATCGCTGTTTGACCACCGAATTGAACTACTGCTCCATCTGGTTTCTCTAAATTAACAATATTTTCAACATCTTCTGGTGTTAATGGTTCAAAGTATAACTTATCTGCAATGTCAAAGTCAGTAGATACTGTTTCTGGGTTGTTATTTACAATAATTGTTTCATAACCTGCATTTGCAAATGCCCAAGTACAGTGAACAGAACAATAGTCAAATTCAATACCTTGTCCGATACGGATTGGGCCAGAACCAAGAACTAATACTTTCTTTTTACCTGTTGTTTCTACGACTTCATTTTCACTGCCAAATACAGAATAGTAATAAGGTGTACTAGCTGCAAATTCTGCTGCACAAGTATCCACCATCTTAAAGGCAGCTGTAATGCCCCATTCATAACGAAGTGCTTTTACTTCTTCTACTGTCTTATTTGTAAGTTTTGCAATGACTGTATCTGGATATTCAATTCTCTTTGCTTCTGCCAATAATTCTTTTGTTAATGGCTTTGTCTTTAATTCTTGTTCCATTTCTACTAAAATCGCTAACTTATCAATAAACCATGGGTCAATTTTAGTAATGTTATGGATAATATCGTAAGATACTCCTCTTCTTAGTGCTTCTGCAATAACAAAAATACGTCTATCGTCTACACGATGTAACATTTCTAAAATTTCTTCTGTTTCTTTTTCAGAATAATCTTCATAGATTAAGCTATCAACATGTTGTTCTAAGGAACGAAGTGCCTTCATTAATCCACCTTCAAAGTTGTTGCAAATTGCCATAACTTCTCCAGTTGCCTTCATTTGTGTTGTTAATGTTCTCTTAGCACTAATAAATTTATCAAATGGTAAACGAGGAATCTTTACTACACAGTAGTCTAACATTGGTTCAAAGCTTGCGTATGTTTTTCCTGTAATTGCATTTGGAATTTCATCTAATGTATATCCTAAAGCAATTTTTGCTGCTACTTTTGCGATTGGATATCCAGTTGCTTTAGAAGCAAGTGCAGAAGAACGGCTAACACGAGGATTTACTTCGATGACACAATATTCAAAACTTGTTGGGTGTAATGCGTATTGTACATTACATCCCCCAGTAATCTTTAATTCATCAATAATCTTTAATGCTGAAGTACGAAGCATTTGATATTCTTTATCTCCTAATGTTTGAGAAGGGGCAACTACAATACTATCTCCTGTATGAACACCAACTGGGTCAATATTTTCCATATTACATACAGTAATACAGTTACCAGCAGAGTCTCTCATTACTTCGTATTCAATTTCTTTCCAACCTGCAATACAACGTTCTACCAATACTTGACCTACACGGCTTAAACGAAGACCATTAGAAAGAATTTCTATCATTTGTTCTTCATTGTGAGCGATACCACCACCGCTACCACCTAATGTATAAGCAGGGCGAAGTACAATTGGATAACCGATTTTATTAGCAAATTCTACACCTGTTTCTACATCTTCTACTACTAAAGATGCAGCTACTGGCTCATTTAATTTTTCCATTGTAGTCTTAAATTCTAAACGGTCTTCTGCCTTACGGATTGTTTCTGCTGTTGTACCAATTAAACGTACACCATTTTCTCTTAAGAAACCTTTTTCTTCTAATTCCATAGCAAGATTAAGACCTGCTTGTCCACCAAGTGTTGGAAGCACACAATCTGGCTTTTCTTTTAAAATGATTTGTTCTACTACTGCAGTTGTAAGTGGTTCAATATATACATGGTCTGCAATGTTTTTATCTGTCATAATTGTAGCTGGATTGGAGTTTACTAAAACAACTTCAATTCCTTCTTCTTTTAATGAACGACATGCTTGAGTTCCAGCATAGTCAAATTCTGCTGCTTGTCCGATAATAATAGGACCAGAACCGATTACTAATACTTTTTTAATGCTATTATCCTTTGGCATCTTATCTCTCCTCCATCATCTTAATAAAACGATCAAATAAATAGGAACTATCCTGTGGCCCTGGACAAGCCTCTGGATGGAATTGTACAGTAAAAATCTTCTTATTTGTATAAGCTAATCCTTCATTTGTCTTATCATTTACATTGATAAAAGCAGGAGTTGCTATCTTTGGATCTAGTTTATCAGTATCTACAACATATCCATGATTTTGAGAAGAAATATATACTCGACCAGTTTCTAAATCTTTCACTGGGTGGTTTCCACCTCTATGTCCATATTTCATCTTATGTGTATCACAACCAGTTGCTAATGCCATAAGCTGATGTCCTAAACAAATAGCAAAAATTGGAATATCTGTATTGTATAACTTCTTAACTTCTTCAATAATTTCTACACATTCCTTTGGATCTCCAGGTCCGTTAGAAAGCATAATTCCATCTGGCTTAGATGCAATAATTTCTTCTGCTGTTGTATGTGCTGGATAAATAGTAACTTCACAACCTCTTTCATTTAATGACTTTGCAATATTTTTCTTTGCACCAAAATCTAATAATGCTACTTTAAATTTATTTCCTGGCATTACAGATGTTTCTTTGCAAGTTACTTTCTTTACAACACCTGTTGGGCTATAATTTTTTAACTTTTCTACTACTTCTTCTAATACGAAGTTTTCATTACGTGTAATCATACCGTTCATAGTACCCTTTTCACGTAAAATTTTTGTTAGCGCTCTTGTATCAACTCCTGCAATTCCAGGGATATCTTGTTCAATAAGGAAATCTTGGATAGTACCCTCACTTCTAAAATTACTTGGCATACGAGATAATTCACGTACGATATAGCCATCTGGCCACGCCTGCATTGATTCCATATCCTCACGACAAATTCCATAGTTTCCAATCAATGGATATGTCATCACTACTGCTTGTCCTGCATAGGATGGGTCTGTTAATACCTCCAAATAACCTGTCATAGACGTATTAAATACAATTTCGCTTATTACGTCTTTATCAGAACCAATCCCTGTTCCTGTAAACACATGACCATCTTCTAAAATAAGAAATGCTTTCATTCTTCCACCGTTTCCTTTCATATATTTCATAATTAACGTAAAATTGGCAAAAAAATTTTGTGTATTCCAAACATGAAATAGCACGAAATTTTTCAATATCATAGGTAAAGCAAAAAAATATATCCTTTTTTACCTACATTTTTACAAAAAAAAAGACGAACACTACGCACACTCCATACAAAAATAGAAACGCACGCATTTAATGTGTACCGTCTTAAAATCTACAATATTATGGCGGTACTAACGTTCTGCCTTTTTTATTTCTAAAATAGTAACATATAAATTCATTTATTGCAAGAGGTATTTTTTAATTTTTAATTATTTTCTTGTTCTTTTCTCTTTGCCATTGCATATTCAATTTGACTACGCTCTTTTCTTAATTCATGGAATAAATCTAACCCGTTCCAATGTTGATTTGTTGGCGTTAATACTGCCTTTAAGCTAATACGCTCAATTCCCATCTTACGAAATGCCATTAAAAGCTCATTCATTCTTTGATTAGAGAAACCAACCATTACCATCATTTCTTCTGTTAGTTCCTCTCCTGCATACTCCTCTGCCTTAGTAAATTCCTTTCCACCTGCTAATAACCCAAGTGGTTGTAAATAGTCTTTCTTTTCTACTACTTTAATTTTAACTTTCATTCGTAATAATAGCATTTTAATTTGTCTTATTTTTTCTTCGTTAATTCTATATAGTAACACTGATTCTTTTTGCATATGTATCTCCTATCTATGTATTGGAATGATTATTTGTTATTACTAAAACTTTTATATTATGTCATTTTAGTAATGATTACTGTTTTATTATACTAGACAACGTAGGTTTTATCAATATTTTTTTATTGCTATACCTTAATAGATATTATCTACAAATTTCATCTATTACGATTATTGTACAAATACTATTTTTATGTATTATCTGATTAACTATATTTTACAGTTTAATGCAAATTTATCATTTAGTGTATTGACATTAAGAAGAAAAATCGATACATTTACATCGAAAGAAGAATTTAGTGGCTCACAAGGAAAAGTATTGCACTTCCTTCTTGCCCAAACTGACGATGTTTTTCAAAAGGATATCGAAGAAGAATATGGACTTCGACCTTCTACTGCCACAGAATTACTCAAAAAAATGGAGAAAAACGGATTGATTTATCGTCAACCTACCTCTTATGATGGTAGGCTAAAAAAAATTATTGTTAGTGAAAAAGGACTTAAATATAAAGAGCAAGTAATTTGCGATTTAAGTGGCTTAGAGGACCAGCTAACAAAAGGAATTTCCCCTAAAGATTTAGATGTATTTTTTAATGTACTTGAAAAAATGCTAGAAAATTTGTCTGAATAATTCAGGCAAATTGCTATCAAATACTTAGGAAACTAACTAGAAAGGTGTTTAAACAATGAATAAAACAGTTGATTTTCAACAAGGAAAACTACTTCCTCTCATTTTAAAATTCTCTATTCCAGCAGCAATTTCTCTTTTAATTACTGCTATCTATAACATCGTAGACCGAATTTTCGTAGGAAATTATAATGGTACTTCTGCCCTTGCAGGACTTTCCATTTGCTTTCCATTATCTTTTATGATGGTTGCATTTGGATTAACATGTAGTGCTGGTGGTGCTACTTTATTTAGTTTATTTGCCGGAAACAATGAAAAAGAAAATATGAATAAGTCCTTTGGAAATGCATTTGTTTTAGTAACTATTTTTGAAATACTACTAACTATTATTTTATTATTATTTGCAGAACCTATTCTTCGTATTTTTGGAGTAACTGAAACTGCCTATGAGTATGCAATGTCTTATTATCGCATTGTTTCTCTTGGTTGTTTGTTTCAAGGTCTAACTTTAGTATTTTGTGATTTTGTTCGTGTATCTGGAAAACCTATTATGGGTATGTTAGTAACTACTATTGGTGCAATTACCAATATTGTGCTTGATGCTCTTTTTATAGCTGTACTTGATTTAGGTGTAGTTGGTGCAGCATGGGCTACTGTAATCGGACAACTATTTTCTGCATTATTCGGCGCATATTTAGTATTTAATCATAAAACACTTGTTGTTATTTCAAAGCAAATTTTCCGTTTAGATACTACAATATGTAAAAAAATTGTTTCTTGTGGATTTGCATTTTGGGTTGCACAAATGGCAATGGGATTTATTAGTCTTGTATATAATAGCCAGCTTGGTAAATACGGTGGGGATATTGCTATAAGTGTGTATGCAGTAGTATCTAGTCTTATGACCTTTGTTATTATGCCAGCAAGTGGCATTAGTCAAGGCATTCAGCCAATTATTGGGAACAACTTTGGTAGTAAAAACTATAGGCGAGTGATGTCCACACTTTATATTGCAACTGCTTGCTCTGTATTTATTACTTGCATCATTTGGATTATTGTTATGGTGTTCCCAAAAGAAATTTTAATGGTATTTGGTGGGACAGATGAAATGTTTCAAATTGGTATTGTTGGACTTAGGATTAATTTCTGTATCACTCCAACATTAGGTTTTATTATGCTTGCCACTACATTTTTCCAATCACTAGCAAAGCCAACACCATCTATTGTCATTACAATACTTCGACAAGTGGTATTTCTTATTCCATTTATTTATATTCTTCCAATGTATATGGGAGTAAATGGTATTTTTGTAGCTCAACCAATTAGTGATGCATTAGCATTGCTGTTATCCTTGTTCTTTGTTTTTAAAGAACATAAATTATTATTAGGAAACTATGTATCAAATACGTAATATTTTATATATAGTATTTTATGCATAGCAATTTAATGGCTTATGAATATACCCCCTGATATTGCTTATGTCAGGGGGTGTTACATACATATATTACATCTTATTTTTAAGTCCTACTACCACTTTACTTAATAGAAAGAATACTTTTTCATAGAAAAAATACTTTTTCATGGAAAATGCCCTAGAAAGAATGAAATCTGTCTAGGGCATTACTATTAATTTTTCAAAAGAATGGAGTATTAAATTAATTATTTGATTTTCTTTTTTGACATATAATTAATACTATACAAGATAGTATCATTACATTTACTAATCCAAAGATAGTTGTATCATCCCCTGTTTGTGTACTTTCAGAATTATTTTTATCTGAATTATCCACAGTTGTATTTTCATTTCCGTTATCTGTAGTAGTATCATCTGTATTTTGGTCGTTTTTATTTTCATTATCTACAGTAGTGTCATCTGTATTTTCATTTTTATCATCTGGACTATTATCATTGTCATCTTCATCATCTACCACATCATCTTTACTATCCATATTAACAAGTACATAAGAAGAAAAATGATTTGCTGTAAATGTTGCCATACCATTATCATCTATAACTACTGTTTGATTCATATCTTCCAATGTATTGTTTGATTCATTGTAGTAATATAATTTTAATGTAGTACCTGCTTTGTGCTTTTCAGATAGTACATTCACTGTAATCGTTCCATTTACATTTCCTGTATGTTCAAACTCAAATACTTCTACACCTTTTTCAGATACTCCTAACATTTCTTTTGCAATAGCTAATATAGTTTCGTTTGGTGCATTATTTAATACATTTAGTAAGAAATGATTGTCTGGTAGTTTATTTAGCTTCTCTGCCTCAATGATATATTGTGCAAGTAACGTTCCATTTTCATCGATTGCATTTGCAATCAATGTTCTATCGTTAAGAATTAGTTCAGAAAAAACAGATTTTGGAATAAAGTTTTCTAAACTTGTTGTTTCTGATACTACTTTTTCACTTGTTGTTACAAGAGTTGTTCCTATCGGAGTGCTTTTTTGTGGCAATATAGCCGTTTCTTTTTGTATAGTTGTATCTTTTGAAGCTGTTCCTACTGGGATTGCTCCTGTATTTTGTGCTGCTACATCAGTTAATTCTAAAAATCCATTTAGGTTAATCGTTCCATCTGTATTTCTTGAAATACCTGTAAATGTAAGGCTTTTAAACCAGTCTGATGTAACTTGTTCTCCATTTCCATTTACTGAAGTAGTTCCATTCCAATAGTAGTTACTATTGCCTGAATATTTTGTTGTATCTTGTGTACCTTTTGGATTTATTTGTTCTTTAATGGATAAACCACTTTTAATGCTACTATCTTTAAAAGAAATAATTCCTTTAGCAGAAAAATCTGTATTTTGGGCATTATTTGTATAGAGCGCTACATTATAACTTTCATTATTATAAGAAATACAGTTTTCTACTTGAATATCAGGACAACTATTAGAGTCAATCCCCTTTGCCTTATTAAAAAATGCATAACAATTAATTAGCTTGTGATAACCAGAAAGACTATCACCACCCATTTTGAATCCATTTCCATTTCCTGCATCTGTTCCATCTTCCAAATAACCATTTCCATAAGCTACACTATTTTTAATTGTGACAGAACCAATAGATCCCGTTTCAACTTTTGCAAATAAATCCCAACCATCGTCTGCATTGTTATAGGCTACACAACCATCAAATACGTTGCCATCCCCAACTGTTAATTTAGCTGCAAATCCATCAGCATCTTCATATCCTGCATCTGCATTTCCATAAGAAGTACAGTTAAGAATTAAATTATAAGAAGGCCAATCTTCAAAATTATCAAGAGAGTTTAAACGGCTAATTTGTAATCCTGTATTACCATTGTGATAGGTATGAACATTATCAACAACATTATAGTTTCCTGATACCTGAATACCTTTTTGCCCATTTTGTGAATTTGTACAGTCAAATCCATTAAAATACCAGTAATCTCCAGCAAATATCATTCCTGCACATAAGCCTTGGAAATCAAATACTGGTCTAGAACTAGCCTCTGGATCAGCAATCATTCTTATATAATTGTCCTCTGTACCATCAATCCCTCTATCAACCTTTACTGTATTGCTAAGAAGATATGTTCCTTCCATAACAATAATTGTTTGTCCTGGCTGTGCATATTTTACCGCTGTATAAATATCAATAGGATGTTCTTTTGTTCCCGTTCCTACTGATGTACCTGTTGGTGATACATATAAATTTACCATATCGCTAAAAGCAAGATTTCTAGTTACTGTTAAACTTTTGCTCACTTTATCTGTATTAGCAAGTTCCATGTATTCACCTGGAACATAATTAGGATCAGGAG
>CAJFOH010000194.1 GCA_904395845.1 uncultured Lachnospiraceae bacterium | reverse complement strand
TACCATGATACAATACTTTTGATACATGCCCAATGTTACCTTTTTCTGCTAATTGTAAATGGAGATCCATAGAACATGTTGCTTGTTTTAAACGATCAAACATTTCTGCCTTTACTACAACAAAATTACCCATATAGTTATTAGAACGTTGCAGTTCCAAATTAAAATCTGGCTTATAATATGGAAGAATATATTCTTTTGTTTCCAAATCTATAAAATCTTCGTCACTATAAATAGCCGTTAAATCTTTTTGCTTATTCCACATATTTACAATTTCATAGCAAGCATCTTCTGTTAATACACAATTTCCTTGAATCATACTAACTAACTGTAACGTTGGATTATCAAATAATACTTCATCTAAAGTTTCAACCATATGATAAGAAACTTTTTCTAATATGACATCATTTCCCTGTAAGTACTCTTTTACTTCACAACTACAAGCACTAGAAACAATAACTAATCTCCAATTGGTATATGTTTGTCTTTCAAGGGAACGTAATAGCTCTTTTGTTTCATATAAATTATCTAAGTTATCTTTTACAATAAATACAATTGTTGGATGATAGGAGAATAACTCTCTTTTTTGTTTGTTTCTATTAGTTTCTGTCATTTTTGTATATCGAACCCAGTTAGAATAATTCTCGCTTACTTCCATAATATCTTTTAACGGTTGTAACCAAGGAGTTTCTTCATTAAAAGCAATGGAATAATCATTTTTTATCAATGATAAATTTGGATTATAATATGGATCACCATCTAAAATAACTTTTGCCCATCGTTCCATAAAAAATCGTTCTTGTTTTTCTTTTTCTTCTTCAGAAAGTGTATCGTTTTCCAAATTACCTTTCATAAATCGCACTTTTGTTAATGCATCGTAAACGATTTCAAATCCTTTTTCTCTAAGTTTTAAACAATAATCAACATCATTAAGAGTAGGAGTAACTTCTGATGTAAATCCACCAATAGATACAAACAGTTCTTTCTTTGTTAGTAAGCACTTTCCTGATACTGCACTCATATACTGAGTTTCTCTATCTCTAATGTTATAGCTGTATTCATGTTCAGAGCAATCCGTCAACATCCTACTTGCTGTTTTATTAATTCCTACTACAATTCCTGCATGCCAGTTTATTCCTGCAGAAGTTAAAATACGACTTCCTACTGCCCCAACATTTTCATCGGATAAAATATCTAACATTCTACCTAAAGCATTTTCTGTTAAAAATTGCAATCTGGCATCAAAAAATAACAGATACTCTCCCTTTGCATTATGGGCAATTTCATTAATTGGCTTATAAGAAAAATCTGCTTTTCCTAGTATTTTTAATTTATTTAAATATGGGTATTTTTCTCCTTGTTTTAATGCAAAAATGCACTGTATATTCTTATAATTTATATTATAGAATAAGGATTGAATTACATTTTTAATTACTGATTCACTTGATACATTTGATACAATAACAGTTACAAGCACTTCTTCCTTCTTCCATTCATATTGTGGAGAATATACACCATAACACTCTGACATAACTACATTTCTAGGCTTGTTACAACGTTCTAAATGGTCTTTGCTTGCATTGATACCTGCCTCGTAACAATACATTTTATTTTCTGGGTTTTCTGCAGTAGATGCACTATGGATTCTCCAATGATACAATATTTTTGGAATATGTTTTACTCGTCTTGCAAGCTCTGTACAACGGAAAATAAAATCGTAATCTTGTGCTCCATCATATTTACTTCTAAAGCCACCTACCTTATCTACAATTTCCTTACGGACAACAAAAAAATGTGTAATATAATTACAAGTTCTAAGAAGTTCTAAATTAAAATCTGGCTTAAAATGTGGCTCTGCATGTTTTTTAGATTCTCCCACTACCTTATCTTCATCGGTATAAATGGCATCTATAAATTCATCTTCATTGATGGCTGCTACACAATGATAGAGTACGTCTTTTGCTAGTAAATCATCATGGTCAAACAATGCAATAAAATCACCAGTTGCAATTTCTAGTGCTACATTGGTATTACCAGAAATCCCAAGATTTGTTTCAATTTCTTTGCATTTAATTCTACTATCTTCCTCTATATAGCTTTTAATTGCTTCCTTCAATGGCTCGTTTTCTGGACTTCCATTTGCCAAGCAAAGTTCCCAATTTGCATAGGTTTGGTCTTTTACTGATTGAATCATTTCATCTAAAAAGTTAAGTGGAGTATTATAAATTGGAACAAGAATACTAATTAATGGTTCATATTCAAAGGTTGTGTTTCTTTGTTTTTCTAACTCTCCTTCTGTTGCAAGTTGTTTTTGAAACCATTTTTCATAATTGGCGTCCTCAATTTTTAATACTTTTTTTGTAACTTTCTTTGCCAAACCAATGAAACCTTTTTCTTTAAAATATCGTACCGCCTTAAATGCCTTTGACTGTTTAAGCTTTTGTAACGATAATATTTTTTTATCGGATAAATGAACGGTATATGTTCCTACTAAAGTGTTACATTGTTCGTCTTCAAATTCTTGAAATACAAGTGTATATTCTGTTGGTGCATTTTCATTAAAATATATATCATATCCAAACACATTATGTTCTTTATCTGAAAACCATGCCAGTGATACATCAATTCGTCTTGATAGCACAACTTTAGTTTCTAATAATTGATTATCTTTTCCATGTACCTGTACTTGAATGTAATTGCTATAATTATTTGGAATCACCCAACCAGTCAATACTTTTTTATTCTCTTTTATTTTCAGTGTATCTATATTATATTCCATATTTTTTCTCCATTTTAATATCTAAAAAGCTGCAAATAATTTCTCTGTTATGAAAGCGACTTCCCATGTTAGCAACTTTCATAGCAAGTACCATTTACAATCTTGAAAATATTTGCAGCCTATCATTATTTTTCATCATTAAATTTCGTTATGATATATCAAAATATAATTTTATATTACTTAAGACACTAAAACAAACCTTTCTTGTATCTTTTTAAATTATATCTTATATACATCACATATTTCCTTTGTTTCTCCTGCCATCTTAACTGTTCCACCATCAAGCCAAACGACACGATTACACATTTCACGAATTTGGTCCATGTTATGAGAAACAAATAATACTGTAGTTCCTCCACTCATTAATTCCATCATTCGAGCATAACTTTTCTTTTGGAAATTTTCATCTCCTACTGCTAGGATTTCATCTACTATTAGGATTTCAGGATTTACTACAGTTGCAATGGAAAATGCCAAACGCATTAACATACCAGAAGAATAGTTTCTAATTGGCATTTCAATAAAATCTCCTAGCTCTGAAAACTCCACAATTTCATTGTATTTTTCTTTTAAAAACTGCTTAGAATACCCTAAAATTGCTCCATTTAAAAAAATATTCTCTCTTCCACTTAGGTCATAGTCAAATCCAGAGCCTAACTCTAGCATAGGAACAATATTTCCATTGCGAGTCACTGTTCCAGTTGTTGGTTTTAAGATACCTGATATAATCTTTAAAATGGTACTTTTTCCTGCCCCATTTCTTCCAATAATTCCAACAACTTCTCCTTTGTATATTTCAAAGCTAGCATCTTTTAGTGCATAAAACTCTTTAAATTTTACTTTCCCTTTTAATGTTTGAGTTACCATTTCTTTAATACTTGTAATTCTATCATTGCTCATTCGAAAACGCATTGAAACGTTATCGACTTTTATCATAACTTTTTTCTTATCCATGCTAACCTCACATTGATTACTCATTTCTTTGTATAAATACAAAGGATACATTGTTATATTTCCTTCGCATTTACAAGTTTTAAGTAATACTTATACACCAATAATTTTTATACTGTTTGTATTAAAAATTATATCAATATAACCACTTAACATATTATCAATCTAAAATACATATTCCTATATTAAAATAAATAATAATGAAACTTAAGTATCTTATAAAGGCGTTTATATATTAAATATATAATACAAACTTATCTTGTGTCTTTTTAAATACAAATGCCCCAATGGCAAACATACCGAAAGAATATGCCAAACAAATTACATATTCAGACAATGCAGGTGAAGTTCCACTAATAATAATAGAACGAACAAATTCAACATAGTGATACATTGGGTTTAGCTTTATAATACTTGCAACCCATGATAACTTTCCTACTGCAATGGTATTAATATCATAAATGATTGGCGTTGCATACATCCACATAGATGCAACAACTCCCCATAAAAATTCAATATCATGGAAAAATACCATTAAACTAGATAATAAAAATCCCATTCCCATAATAAAAATAATTAGTGTAATTAATGCAAATGGTAATAATAAAATTGATGGTTTTAAATACAAATCATTAAATAAACCATATACAAATGTTACTAACAACAAAGGTGCCATAGAAAGCAAAATATTAATGCTTGCAGAACACACCTTAGAAATAGGATAAATATATTTTGGTACATATACTTTTGTAATTAATGTGGCATTTCCTGTAATGGAACGCATAGATTGAGTGGTGCAATCGTTAAATCCATTGAAAATAACAATCCCACACAATAAATAAATTGCATAATGTGGAATTTCAAATTTCATAATAGTTACAAATACAAAGTATTGTACTAACATCATTAACAACGGATTTAAAAAACTCCAAAAAACACCTAAGATAGAACGTTTATACTTTATTTTAAAATCTCTTGTAACTAATTGCTCAATTAAAAATTGATACTTGCAATACGTTCTAATAAAATAAATTCCCAATGACTTTTTATTATGTTTGTCACACCATTGCAAATAGGCAAAATAGAAACCAATTATTATTGCTCCTAAAATCACTATTCCAACATATAGTGCTTTATTAATCGATTGAAAAATCACATTATATGCCCCAACTGTAAATACAGCCATACACAATATATAAACTAGCAGGGCGATTTGTCCTATCTTTTTTAAATCATACTTATTCTCATTCATCTACTTTTCCATCCATTTCACCAAGTTAAAACTTGAAAGTATCTTTTAAACCTTTCCAATTTTTATCCTTTTCAGATAAAATTAATTCCATACCTTCTTCGATTGGCCATTCAATTCCGATTTCTGGATCTGCATAATATAAGCCACCTTCATCTCCTGGATGATAAAAATCAGTACATTTGTATGCAAATTCGGCTTCATCAGATAATACTAAAAATCCATGTGCAAATCCTTCTGGAATGTAAAATTGCTTTTTATTTTCTGCTGATAATACAACACCAAACCACTTGCCATAAGTCTTAGAATCAGCACGTAAATCTACTGCCACATCAAAAACAGAACCACGAATAGCACGAACAAGTTTTCCTTGTGGATATTGCTTTTGAAAATGTAGTCCACGAAGTACACCCTTTGTTGACATGGATTGATTATCTTGAACAAATTTCATATCAAGACCTGCTTCTTTAAAATCATTATAGTTATATGTTTCCATAAAATATCCACGATCATCTTTAAATACTGTTGGCTCAATTACAACCAATCCTTCAATCTCGCACTTTGTAACTTTAATTTTTCCCATGATTAAAAACTCCTATCTATTATTTTTCTTTTTCTGTTTGTTTTTTGTCCATTGTTCTCATTATACCATACATCGTTACTTATTCAAGTTTTTTATTCTCTGTTCACACATTTGTAATATTTATAGTTATTTTTGTAACCAATAGCTTTTATTCATACTACACCAAATACAAACTTTTTTTGGTAACTTATAATAGTTCTTTCCTAAAAGATAACCAATATATTTACAGCCACTTTGATAAATTAACTTTGGAAGTAAGTACCATTTTCCTCCTTTGACTAAGTATTTTCCAGTTTGCTTTACTAATTTTATTCCTTCTCCTTCTGATTTAATCCCACCAAATACATCTGGATACTGGGCTTGTGATACTGCTAAATCAAAATTTCTATGAAATTGTTGACTTCCAGAATAATTATGAGAATGAATTACTTTTGCATTAGGCTCATATACCACTTGATACCCAGACTTTACAAGTCTACCTGTAAAAATCATATCTTCATTAAAAATTGTCTTTAATGGAAAACCTCCTAGTTTATTATAAATATCTCTGCGATATGCTGCACATACGTTGGAACAGAAAAAAGTTTTAATTCCTAGCTGTTCTAAATCTTTCATTGACTTTACTTTTCTTTCTGTTGGATAATTAAATGATCTTGTATATGCTTCAATAATACCGCAATCCTTTGCAGGTAACTGTCTTCCATATACTGCCCCTACCATTTCATTTTCATCAAATGCTTTCATCATGTATTCTACTAAATACTCATCTTTTGGCATTGCATCTTGAGTTAAGAAACATACAACATCAGTATTTGTTAATGTAACACCTACATTCCTTGTTCCACCATGATCAAATTCTTGTTTTTTAATATGGTGAACTTCTAATTGCTCTAATCTTGGATATTGCTCTTTATGATAAAATGTTTCTTCTGTATTCATTACAATAATTTTATCTATTGGATAGGTTTGCTTTCCTAACATTTGTAATAAATTAGCAAAATTCTCATCTGGTTTATAGGTAGGTATAATGATAGAAATGGTCTTTTGTTTCATATATTGCTTCTCCTTCATTGGTTATTCTTTAAAATTTTTTTCAAAATATCTTTTCTTTAGAAAAGGTGTTACATCTACTTCTTATGTAACACCTCTCTTAGTTGTATTCTTATTATATTATAATATTATTGGTCATTTTGTAAACGATTAATACTACTAAAAATTGCTCGAATAGATGCTCTTGTAATATTGGAACTAACTCCTACTCCATATGTTTCTCTACCTGTTTTTTCATCTAGCATATGTATATAAGCTGCTGCCTTTGCAGAAGAACCGGAACTAAGTGCATGTTCTGTATAATCTAACACCTTAGTTTGAATCCCCAACTCCTTTAATAAAATATTTTTTACTGCATCAATAGGTCCATTTCCTGTACCACTACAATTATATTCTACTCCATCTACCTTAAACTGTAAGATAGCTCCTGTTTCTCCCTCTGATACAAGGTCATCTTTAATGGTACAACCAACAAACTCATACGGTCCTTTTGCATCTAAATAACATTCATGAAATACTTCTAACATTTGAGTTGGAGGTACTTCTCCTTGTTGTTCTGCTATTACTTGAATGATTTGTGCAAATTCTTTGTGCATTCCTTTTGGTAATTTATATCCAAAGTAAACATTCATTACAAAGGCAACACCACCTTTACCAGACTGGCTATTAATACGTACAATTGGTTCATATTCTCTACCAATATCTGATGGGTCAATTGGCAAATATGGAACTTCCCAAAAGGGATTGTTCCTCTCTTGCATTGCCTTTATTCCCTTATTAATAGCATCTTGATGAGAACCTGAAAATGCTGTAAATACTAGCTTTCCAGCATATGGGTGTCGCAAAGGAATTTGCATTTTACAACATCTTTCATAGACATCAATTAACTCATTGACATTTTCTAAATCCAACTTTGGATTAATTCCTTGTGAAAACATATTGTATGCTAAATTTACAATATCTACATTTCCTGTTCTCTCACCATTACCAAATAAAGTTCCCTCAACTCGTTCTGCTCCAGCCAGCAAAGCTAATTCTGCAGAAGCAACTCCAGTCCCTCTATCGTTATGAGGATGAATACTAAGTATAATGGTTTCTCTATCCTTAAAATGTGTATTCATCCATTCAATTTGGTCTGCATAAACGTTTGGTGTATTCATTTCAACTGTTGCAGGCAAATTAATAATCATTTTCTTTTCCTTTGTAGGTTTCCATTCATTTTGTACTGCAGTACATATGTCAAGTGCAAAGGAAAGTTCTGTCCCTGTAAAGCTTTCTGGAGAATATTCTAATATAATATCTCCTTTAAAATCTTTTGCATATTGTTTTACAAGTTTTGTCCCATTAATCGCAATTTGCTTAATCTCGTCTTTGCTCATTTGAAATACAACATCTCTTTGTAGTACAGAAGTTGAGTTATAAATATGAACAATGGCTTTTTTTACTCCTTGCAACGCTTCAAAGGTACGTTTAATTAAATGTTCTCTACATTGAACAAGTACTTGGATTACAACATCATCTGGAATTAGATTTCGATGTACCAATTCCCTTAAAAAATCAAACTCAATTTGAGATGCGGCTGGAAATCCTACTTCAATTTCCTTGAATCCTAATTTTGTTAATAATTGAAACATTTCTATTTTTTCTTCCACAACCATTGGCTCAATTAATGCTTGATTTCCATCTCGCAAATCTACACTACACCAAACTGGTGCATGTTCTATTTCTTTATTTACCCAATTTCGATTCTCTAACGTAACGACTGGCGTTTTTGCATATCGTTTATAATTTAACATCTTCTCCTCCATCCCAAACGTTTATAAAACGTTTTAACAATTTTTTCATACTTTCCCTAAATTCTATCATTTACCAGCTATTCTAGTTGATTTCTAGATAAAATTTCATTTATTATAGCACATTCCATACTATACTTCAACATTTACTTTATACATCTTTTTTTCTTTGTTTATTTCTTT
Organism: uncultured Lachnospiraceae bacterium; assembly: GCA_904395845.1. Classification (GTDB taxonomy): domain Bacteria; phylum Bacillota; class Clostridia; order Lachnospirales; family Lachnospiraceae; genus Fimimorpha. The sequence continues at coordinate 8,230 of CAJFOH010000194.1, read as the reverse complement.
TAAAATAGTCTATTTTCACATAAATATACATTATCATGGTTATAGCAAACCAAAACCATGTGGTAGGATTACTAAACCAAGTGGAAAAAAAGGATAGCATTAAATACATCATTACTTGTCCAAATAATAAATAAGTAATTGGATTATCCTTTTTCTTCATTAGATTTACTACCCATCCACATAAAAATCCTAATACAATCCCAAATAGTATGACTCCTAATATCCCAAAATCATAATAGGCATCATATAAAATTGTTAATGTGTTTAACTCTGGCTTCGTAATAAACACTTCCCCTACTACTAACTGTGGCATTACAAACTTTAAACCTGTTAATGCAACAAATGGAAATAACATACGAAGTCCCATGGAATAACTCCCTACACCACTTGATATTGCCTCTACCAAGCAATTTAGATTTTCATAATTGTTAGCAATATACATATAGGGATATTGTATCCACATGGGCATATTTTCGTATTTCATTTCAAAAATACTATTTAAATATCCAGGCTCATAATTTCTTCTCACTGTCATAAACACTACCATTGCAACTACAAATACTCCAAGTATTACTCCAACTACAAGTATCTTTTTCCATGGAATTGTATCTTTCATAGAAAGATACACAATAATAGGAAGTGCTAAAGTCAATAAAAATTGAAACTTAGAAATACACATAATTGCAATACTAAATGCCAATAGATTCATAATCACCAATACTATTAGATTGTTTTTTTTCAAATCTAGACTACTTTCTTTTATCCCTAACACATAAATAACTGTCAGTGGATGTACAAACATACAGGAAAATGTAAAATAATGCACACCTGTAATATGAAATGAATTATACGCATGGGTACTGCTTGAAAAAAGTGGAATATATCCTAAAATAATAGCTTCTAATAAAAAACTAAAGGTAGATAAACTGCCAATAATTACTATGCAATGAAACAACCGTTTTAACACATCTGCATCTAAACTTGGTTGCTTTTTTCTACTCACTTTTATCTTTCCTTCTTTTCTACTAAATCCTATTAAAAAGAAAAAATAAAAAAGATATGCAATTAACCAAAGATTATTATGCCAATCTTTTTGCAAATTACTTAGTTGCATTGCTGCTATTCCTTGACCTCCAAACCAAAAAAGCCCTAACACCCCTTTCATATTTAGCAAATCTTTTGATTTGTTATAATACCCAATATATAATGCTACACTTCCACTCAATAGCAAAAGACCGGCAGCAATATGCTGTCCGGCTTTACTTAGTAGAATCGTAATTATATATATAAGGGTAAAAATATAAAATATCTGATTTTCTTTTCTATATTTTTCTCCTGTCATACAATATCCTTTCTTTAAAAAGTGGTTTACTCACCCAAACCGCTTTCCACAATTTGAACCATTGATTGCAATGCTTCTTTTTCATCTACTCCATCACAAATAATACAAATGGAATCACCATGCTTTACACAAGCTCCTAACACGCTTAATACACTTTTTGCATTTGCTGTTGTATTTCTAATTTCAAATGTAATAGATGATTTATACTGCATTGCTTCACGACATAAAATTCCTGCTGGTCGTAGATGCAATCCTGTTGGATTTTTAATTGTAACAACTTGACTAACCATAATTTTCCCTCCATATATGCTATGTTCATTTCATTTTATTGCTTTTTTTCTGTACTTGATAATACAGACTCTGATTCCTGTATAGAAAGACTTCCACTTTGTATGGTAGCATTTACTTCACTTTCTGTGGTGCTACTTTCACTTTCTTTTATGGTAGAATCAACAGTTCCTTCTGAATCTAATTCTGAACTTACTTCTTGACTAGAGCTATCAATTGTATTTGTAGTGTTGGATTGTGTTTTTTGCGTAATATCAATTTCTACCCATACTTCTTGCACCACCTGCAATGTATCCTTTACAGTTACTTGCAACACTACTCTGTGAGTTCCTATTTCTAAATTAGAAACATCTGCCTGTAATCTAATTTCATCTGTATTAAATGATGATAACTCTGATTCTACACCTTTTAGTGTCACTAGAACACTATTATTCGTATAACGATAATTATAGTTATTGTTTTTTCCTCTTAACATAATATTACTAGAAGTAAGCTGGAATCTTTTTTGTAGTAAGGCTTCTACTTCCACCTTAATTTCTACATTTGAATCCTTATTTAATAATGTAACACCATGTTCTCTACAAAATGCTTGTAAATCATAGTTAAAACTTTGATTTTCCTTTAGCCCTTCCACATTAACAAAAGACTTTGGAATCACTATATTTTCAATCTTACTTATTTCTTCTTTTGTACCACCAATATATACTTCCTTTAAGCTTAAAGAAGTGTTTTTTAATACATACTCATCATCTACTTCTCCTGTAATTCCTTCTAAAACAATAGACACTTTTTTCGTAGCCATAACACCCGTAGATATGGTTACAACTTCTGGTGATATGACTAAATCTTTTTTTGAAATTGAAATTTCTTGCCCATTGGAATCACATAATATAGGTACTACTTCTAAATAAGAAGTTTCATCAGATAACTTGGATAAATCAACTACTACTTTAGCGCTTGCTACATTACTAAATTGCTTTTCTGGTCCTTTTACAGTAATGCTACTTGGATTTGGCGTTAATAACTCTTGTTCCATTTGATAACCCTCTTGTAATTCCCCTTCTTGAACTACAATTAGCTCCATCTCTTTTGTAATTATTTTATCTAATACTATTTGTGGGTACCTAGAAGATGTGGAAGCAAATCCCCACTCTACATTTTTCTTAGCAGAAACATTAATCTCAACTGTTTTCCTATCTTCTGCTGTTCCTACCCTTCCATTTAAATCAACAGTCGCCTCAAAATCTTCACTGGTAATACTTGAAAGCTTACTTCTTTGTGCTTGAACCCAAATTTCTGTTGTTTTTGGACCGTCACTTAACACTAAATTTTCATTTTGTAATGCTTCTTCATTTAGATATTTCAAGTCTAGTACAATATTTTTTTTCTCAATTGGATCTGTTGAATTAAAAACTACCATCCAAAGTAGTGCTGCAACAAATACAGAACCAATTTTTAGCATTAAATTACTGGTTAGTTTTTCCTTCATCTTTCTTTGACTTTCCCTTCCATAATCTAAATCTTTTTGTTTCACTTGTTTTATCTTGTAGTTTTTCTAATACTTCTCGTAACTGCTCTTTGGATATATTTCTTGTTAACTGACCACCAATTGCTAAGGATACATGACCAGTTTCTTCTGATGCAATAATGGTAATACTATCAGACACTTCACTAATTCCTAAGCCAGCTCTATGTCTTGTTCCTAGTGCCTTACTAATTCCCATATTATCTGATAATGGCAAATAACAAGTAGCTGACACAATGCGTCCTTTTCTAATAATGACAGCACCATCATGCAATGGTGTATTATGCTCAAATATTTGTATCAATAATGGAATTGTAATTTGAGCATCCAATGGAATTCCCGTTTTAATATATTCAATTAATGAGATTTTTTGTTCAATAACAATTAATGCTCCTGTTTTTGCTTTTCCTAATTGAAAGGTAGCTTCTACAATATCATTAATAATATCATCTGTAAAACGATTTCCTCCATCTTTGCTATCACTTAATAATGTGAAATCAGACATTATTTTATTATTTCCAAGTTGCTCCAATGCGCGACGAAGCTCTGGTTGAAAAATAATTACAATTGCAATAATTCCTACATTATATAAATTGGATAAAATCCATGAAATCGTTTGTAAGTTTAAAATATATACTAATCCAATAAAAAGAATACAAACAATTCCACCCTTTAATAGACTCCATGCCTTTGTTCTTTTAATCCATACTAAAATATGATAAATCAAAAAAGAAAGAATGATGATTTCAAATATATCATTAAACTCAACATTTTGTAATGGTCCTAAAATTAATTTTTTTACTGCTTCTTTCATTTGCTCCACAGAAGATTTCCTCCTCTATTCTTTTTCATTCTTCTGATCTTCATGAACGATTTTTCTAGTATTAATTCTTTTTACTTTCTTTTCTGGTGTTGTTACTGTTATCTTAGGAACTGCTTTTACAAAATAATAATAGTCATCGTCTTCAAACTGAACATGTTCTATTCTTGTATAGTCTAAGGAAAACACAAATAAATATAATATAAGTGAAAAAACACTTCCTATTAAAACACTTCCAACAACCAGTAAAATATTTACCGATATATTAAGTACAAAACTTCCTATTAATATTAATAAAATATAAGCCACACTGCCTGCACCAATTGCAAATGACCATGCATAATTGATATTCATTCTTCTTACTACATACACAAAACTAATAATAAGAATGAATACACCAATTAATAATAACATAGTTTTATTATTTCCCAAATTCTGAAAAAAGTAACTAATTTTTCCTAATACATCTAGGGAACTATTGGTAGAAAAAATAGTTCCTACATCCTTCTTAGCAATCATTATTATAGTATATAAAATCACACCAAAACCTGCTGGAATGGCAGCAACTGGAGTAAATATTAGACCTATTATAACAATAATTGCCCCTGGCATTTGGTATAAGCAAGCTAGCAGAGTAATCACCATAACAATACTGTTTTGAGTTTTTAAAATAAAATACAAACAGTACATAGCTATTAGTGCAATTAAAGTAGTAATTACTAATTCCATAGATACTACTGAAAAATGCATCAAAATACTAATACTAACTACAAATGAGATGATACCCACAGGTAGAAAGGAACATAACAGTCCAATTCCTAATACAATCAATGGATTATTTAACATTGGCATATATCCAATATTACTATTGATTGATACTAAGACAATGCAAGTAAATAAAAACTTTAATACTGCTATCATATATACATCATACTGGCTATACAATTCTCTTAAATATTCTCTTACTTCTAATACTTTTACTATCATTTATTTTCCCCTTTGCCTACTCTTGCTTGTTCTAATTCTTCTCTATCGTATAGGCGATTTAAACGCTTTAAATAAAGACTATATGATTTCATTTCCTCTTTTGCGTGCATATACTTTTTACAATAAATATGATAGGAAATTTTAATATATACAACGGAAAATAAAATATACCCAAAAACAATTGCTAGAAAAATAATACATAATTGTGTCATAGAAATTTGAAGCATTTGTGAATTTACAAGAGAAACCAATAACATTCCTAACAATAAAAAGAATCCAACAGATGCTCCTAACCATGTAACAATCACGTAAAACCCAATGTAATCTTTTTTATCATATTGTGCAATTCGCATTGCCCCTTTTTTTTCTTTTTCTTCAAAGGTAGCAATATGTGTCATTATCTTTACCTTATTTTCATTTATCATAGCTACCTCCTAACGTTTCTTTCATTCATTTTGTAACTTCTTAAGATAATTTTTCTATTTTCTTATTATAACACATGATTGGTATTATTGGTATTAATTTTATTTTAAATTTAAAATTTTTGTACTAAAGCTATGTTTTCTATAAAAAAAGATATGTAGCTATCTATTTTTATCAATAACCACATATCTTAACATTCTTTTTATATTACTTTGTAGTACTTAAGTATATTCTACTACTCCATTTCTGATTCCTTTAGGCTTTGCATATATTTATCCATTGCCTCTGCCACTAATTTTGAATGTGCCACTGCTTCTACTACTGTACGAGAACCATTGACTACGTCACCACTTGCAAAAATACCAGGTCTTGTTGTATGTCCCATTTCATCAGTTACAAGAAGTCCTTTTCCATTGGCATCTAACCCCTTTGTTGTTGCAACAATTCGATTTTGTGGACCTTGGCTAATACATATAATTACACTATCTGCTTCGTATAATTGCTTACTATCTGGAATAATATCTATACTTCCATCTTCTCCCACCTTAGTATCTGCAAAAATAACTCCTTCTTCCACAATTTCTACTGGTGCTTTGTTGTGGACAAATTCTACTCCCTCTAATAACGCATATTCATATTCATGCTTACTGGCCGATACTTTGTCTGTTCGTGAAAAACATTGCAATTTTTGGACACCTTTTCTTAGAGCTGTACGAGCTACGTCCATGGCAGAATTTCCATTTCCTATTACAATCACTTTTTTTCCTAAATGGAAGCTATCTGGATTGCTTAAATAATGAATTCCAAAATGAACATGCCCTAATGTTTCTCCCTTAATATGAAGTGCAAATGGTCGCCATACTCCTGTTCCAACAAAAATAGACTTATATCCATCTCGGAACAAATCATCAATGGTAATGGAACTTCCAATGGTTGTATTTGGTCTAACCTTAATATCTTTTAAAATTAAATGTCTATATTCAAAGTCATCTAAGATACTCTTAGGCAAACGAAATTCTGGAATACCGTAACGTAATACGCCTCCTATTTTATCTTTTCCTTCAAATATAGTCACCTTATATCCTTTTCTTGCAAGAATAACTGCAATAGTCAACCCAGCAGGTCCAGCTCCTATAATAGCCACTTTCATTCCATTTGATTGTGCAGGACCTTTTACCATCTTTGAGCTATACGCACTAGAAATATAATTTTCAATCATGGAAAAATGAACTGGCGAACCTTTCTTTCCCAATACACAATGTCCTTCACATTGGTTTTCGTGGTTACATACTAAACTACAAATAGTAGTCAGTGGATTATTTTCAAACAACAATTTTCCAGCTTCATCTATCTTTCCGTTCAACATTAGCTGTATGACTTCTGGAATTGGTGTTTGAATAGGACACCCTTTTTTACATAACGGAACTTTACAATTTAAACAACGATTTGCTTCATCTAACACATGAATAGACATAGAAAATGCCTCCCTTCCCTTTCATTTTACTGCTTTCATTATTTCTTCTATCATAAAGGGTTTCTCTTTAATTTTCAATGACATTTTCCATAAAAAATCGTATAATTTTTTGTTAATTTTACCTATTTGTGAAATTTTAAACGATTTTTTTGTATTTTCATGTTACCTATGGCAAAAACCGTTACAAAGACTTTACGCCTTATGTAACGGTTCTCCTTTAATTATTCACTTACATTTCCAATCCTTATCTATTATTGATAGAATGTACAATCTGTAACTGTTGCTCCTACAATTTTATCCTTATTTACACCATCAGTTGAAATACAACCTTTAAATTGGTGAGTACCTGTGCTAGGAGCTTTTGAAAAATAAAAATTCACATTATTATTAATACCTGTGCAATTTAGCAATGTAACACATCCTGTATTATTATTTTGGTCATATCCTCTTTTAATATTTCCAATAGCAATACAACCTTCCAAATAATGATTATCAGCAGAATAATTTCCACCTACTTTAAAACCATTTCCATTTCCATCTGCTACACCATTATAAGAAGCTTCACTATCATATACCTTTACTGCATTGGTAGCATAGTAAAAGTCAAACCCATCATCAGAGTTATATAATGCCTTACAAGAACGGAATACATTTCCTGGTCCAATGCTTAGCTTTGCTGCAAAACCATCTGCATTTTCACCATTTGTCTTACTATCATAGTTATATGTAGAAGTTACACGATTAATAGTATTGTAAGATGCTCCATTGCTAAGTTGTAACCCAGTATCACCACATTTTGTAATGAAACAACCTTGTACTTTGTTGTAATTTCCACTAATATAGATTCCATTATCCCCTGCATTTTGAATTGTTAATCCTGCAATAATCCAATAATCTCCAGAAATTTGAAATCCTCTTGAACTATCTGCGTATGGTTGTCCAGAAAAATCAATAACTGGAGTATGTCCACTATAATTTAAGATTTTAATTGGAGCGTCGCTTGTTCCATTTTTTGTTAATTTAAATGTTTCAGAATATTTATATGTTCCATTTAATACAAAAATAGTTGTACCAGCACTTGCTTTTGACAATGCCTTTGTTAATGTTGCAAATGCAGTTTCTCTTGTAGTTCCATCGTTGGAATCACTTCCTGTTGTGGATACATAATAATAGTTGGTTGCTGCTTGTACAGGTAATCCTTGAAATAAGGTTACTAATAATGTGCAAATTGCTAATACGCTTAACACTTTTTTCATTTTCTTCATCTTCATTCTCCTTTTCTCCTTAACTTTTTATCAGTTCTTTTCCCTTTTCTACTACTCTAACCCCTTGCATGATAACACATGTTCTTACAGTTTCATCTGTCATTTA
>CAJFOH010000193.1 GCA_904395845.1 uncultured Lachnospiraceae bacterium | reverse complement strand
TGCTTTTGAAAAACCTCATCCAGAAATTCATAGGTTTTTGTCCTACCCAGTCCAAGCAGTTTCTGGATGTCATCCGCCTCATATACCTTCTTTGATATATCAATGGAATCTGTCATGACCGCACCTCCCTTTTATCGCTGCTTAAGCGATAAAAGGACTGTACGCCTATAAGATAACGTACAGCCCTCTTATCGTCCAATGTGCGATTTTTTCAATCGCATACTTGACAAATTGATTTTTTGTTCTTATTAATTCTTTTACACTCTATTTTCATAGTATCTAAATAAGCGAAAAATCTGATCAAATAAATCTTCTTCTTTATTTGCATAAATAAATACATGATCAAACAAATTAAAATTCCTTTCATATAAATTCCATGCCATGTCAAAATTTTCTTCTCTTCTTTTAAGATATTCAATGCCTCCCTCTGAATCCAACATGTTTTTTTGGGCCATTTTCATTTGTTCTTTCTTCATATATTCATCCTTCGTGATACTAGAATAAACATATAAAAACACGGCCAGTTTACCAAAAATTGTTTTCAATTCATTCAATGCTTTAACATTACTAACAACCAACACTTGGTGAATACCTGCCTGAAATCCGTTCCAGATATCACTAGTTTTAATCCCGTAATTTGTCCCATAGTTAAGATAAGTAATATCACAATTTTCCAAATCGTAATCAGAATTATCTACCAACTCACCTCTTGAATTAAATATTTTTTTACATATCATTTCATTGTCATCATCCCATCGGGCATTTCTATCCGTATGCTTTGGTACAATTCTTGCATGAAGATTTCCTAAAGTATTTACCGCCTTTATCAATTCATCCTTACCTGAAGCGGGGCTTCCAACAACAATGAATAATCTAGGTGTATAATTTATCATTTATATTCACCTCTCATCAACAAACATAGACTGCTTCTCGCACATTGATTCAACTAATTGCATTAAAATACATCGTAAACTATCATACCCATTTTGTGTATTCAAAATAAGTTTATCAAACAAATGTATATTTTCTATATATATTCGATAAATCGCATTTGCTTTTTCATACCTTTCCTCTGTCTCTTCCACCTCTGTATTCCTTGTTTTACCAATTTCATAAAAATCTTCTTTCAATGGTACTTTTCTAAAAACAAATAAAGAAATACATTTCTTCCCTAAGAAAGTACGAATATCTTCAACTGTACGAACATCATTAAGTATAATAATTGGACTTCTCCCCACCTTTAAACATTCATAAATACTTGAAAAATGTATACCATACTGATTACCATATTGCTCATAAACCAAATCACAATTCAATTGTTTAAATGCTTTACGTCTAATTTCTTTTTGCATTTCTTCAGGCAAAATATTTCCGTTCTTATCACAAACAACATTATCCTTACCATGTACGGGAATTACATCTAATTCCTCAAAAGTATTTTTCTCTATACATTCAATTTCCTTTTTTCTAAAAGCCCTTGTTGTATATTTAGGTATGAGCATTGGTAAAAAATCATATTGTTCTGTCTTACCTATTTCGCATAAAATATTGATTATTTCTGATTTTCCACAACCAGACGGACCAGTTAATGTAATTACATAAGCATTTTTATTTATATTCATTGCGTCTTCTCTTCCTTCCACACTGTAGTCTAAACTATAGAAGAATCATACTTATTAATTACTCTTCAAGCATTTATCTACGTTTATAATATTTCTTTAAGTAATCTGAAAATTGTGTAAGATCCTGCCATAATTCAGATCTGATAATCGTACGTAAGTCTGGAGAAACCTTAAATTCTTCATATTCAATTTCTCCATTTTCTTTTGTAACTTCTATTTCTCCTTCAAGCATTGCGTCCTTTAATTCATATAACTCAATCAATTTATACTTTGAGTTCTTTAAGTCTGCCATTTTATTTTCAAATTGACTTCCAACAACGCAGACATAAACATCTGTAAATGTATATACATCACGAATATCTCCATTTGGTAAATGTCTGGGTGAATTTATAACAATATTACTAAACGCATAATTCATTCTAAAGAAGTAAGTTTCATCTTTTTGATTATCTACTTCATTAAACGGCAACATGTACCTAGTATCCGGAGACCATTCACCCAAGAACTTCATTTTATCTACATTTACTTGGAAATAACTAGATTCTCCATGTCCACCTTGTTCTTCTTCCTCAACACTATATAATTCTTCTGCCAATTCTCTTGCAGTAGCTTTAACAGTATCAATATCATCAGCTGAAACATGCCCCCCAACAGATTTATCCCACATTCCTTGATTATCTTTTGCGTTCTTACTGCGTTGATGAATAAGAAGACGACCATCTCTTGTAAAAATCAATGCCCAAACAACATTCTTGATATATGACGTATCCATAAATGAATCTCTTGGAAGCGAGCCCATAATCACTCTTTCATTATTATATAAGTAAATTACTTCCATTCGATTACCTTTTTTCGTTTCTTCAGTAGAAAATTTTTTTGCAACATTTTGCCTAATTTTCCCTCCGTTAGCCGGTTCGGAAAGATATGCATCAATATATTTCTGGAAACCTTCATACCAAGGATGTTCTTTTGTTATTCTTTCGAACTGACCAATATCATTAAATTTTGTGAATAGATAACAAGTATAATATTCTTCGTCTATTTTCACTATTGGATATGGAATTTCTAAATAGCAAGTTCTTAAAGAAAATCTTTGCTTATAACCATTTATCTCATTACCTTTTATATCTTCAATGGGTTCCATATATTTACACTGCCTATCTAAAAGATATTTTCTCAAATCCAAACTTGGAGCGTGAAGAATATTGAGAAAAGAACCTAATTCATAACTTCTATTTTCTCCGCTGTATCGCTTATTTGATGCAATAATGGATCTTTTATAAGCTTCTTCTTCTGATTCCAAAATAATTTCTACACTTAATGACCCTTCATTTATTTTTTCGAACCATATATCTCGCACTTCATCCCAATCAATATCAAATGCTACAACGCTTAATATTTTAACCTCAGATTTTGCATTTTTTAATTTTTCAACCAATTCTACTTTTGTAATTAAGTTACTCATATTACACACCTCTTTCATTTTAATAAATCATTAAGTCTTTCTATATCTGTTTCAATTTTAGAAAAAATATTTTCTTCGTATAATTCTGGACATAAATAGTCCCAATACAAATCATTTTCCGGGTTTGGCCAGGGTTTACTATGTTCTTTAGAAGATATAAGCTTTTCTTTCGACATTTGCAATGCAAACTGCATATATCCTTTATATTTTTCAATTGCTTCATTTTTAACAAGTAATACTGCTGCCGTAGAGCTTCTTCCATCTAAAATAATATTCCAAAACAAATCATTGCCATAAATAATCGGATACCCCGTCAAAGTATAAGTTAGGGGAATTAAGTGAATTCGCTCTCTGACTTCTTCTGGAAATGAATCTGGAATTCTCAGTATCTCCATAATTTTTTCTCTAGCTTTTCGCATAGTCTTATTTGGAGATTTATTCACCTGCGAAGCTCTATTTTTGGCTGCTTCTCCATACTCATAGCAATAATAAAGATGAGCTTCTTCATTCGTTTGCAACCATGTATTCAACGCTTCAAAGTTTTCTTTCGATATTAACTCTTCATCCGTTAAATCAGACTCTTCATTGATATAAAATTTTCGGAGTGTAGAAGTAATTCCACCAAAAAAAACAATTCGATTAATGGTATTATCGAGTTTCTTTAATTTTTCATGAATCCATTTTTTCTTTTCATCTGCAACTTGTACATAAAGAACATTTAACGGTTCAGCTTCATCTTTACAAATTTTATCCTTTCTCAACTCCTTAAGCAATTCATTTATGCAGTTTCTATCAAATCTAGGATAAAAAACAGGCATAATTCCCATTTTATTCAACTCTACAGATTTTTCTATTGCCTCGTCTGCTGCAGCTTCCAAATTAAACTTTCCCCGTTCTCCTGCACCACAAGCAACAAATGCAAAATGCGATCCCTCTTTATTATTGATTAAAATATCTAAAATCCGATCTCTTTTTAAACTACACCCCAAAAAAAGTATTGGATGTGTCAAAAGACAAAAAGAAAGGTTCTGAACCAATTCTGTCGGATTATTCTTTCCATAGGCATTTTCATATGATGATTTAGTAAAAATAATATCTTCCCATCCTTTGTCAATATCGCCATGAAATTTATATAATGCAGAAGTATCACTTGATTTTCTGGCAACACGAACAAAATCTTTTTTGGGAGAAGAAGGTAATAATACTTCTAAACTTCCATTACTATTAGACTGTGCATAAGCAATCTCAATTGCCTTATCATAATTCGTTGTAAGTATTAATCCTGTGCTAAATAATTTCACAACTTCAGATATGGCACTTCCTTCAAGCTTTTTCTTATCAATCTTTTCCGAACTGAACATCTGTTTGATATAGGTCAATAAAGCTCTTTCTCCACAAATTTCTGCAAGCCGTTCAGCCGCCTCTTCATATCTGTCTGTTGCTATTTCCCATTCAATTACCGTTTTCTCCTTTGTTCCCATCTGATCTGCACACTGTCTTAGCAACCCCTCCCAAGTCGAAAACTTAGTATTTTCTTTAGTAACACTTTGAGATAATCCAGCTCCAATCATTGGAACTATATCTGCTAAATTGTTTTTGATTTCTTGGAATACTGTTCTATTATATGGCCAAAATTCCATAATCTCATCAAAGGAGAGAGGATCCTTTTTACTGACATCTAATTTTATCGTATATGTAATTTCATTTTTATCTTTTGTATCCATGCCCTTACCTCCCTATTCATCATATCTTTTTAACAACTTATATAACTTTGATGGTCTATGCCCTCTATTTTCTGCGAAATCACTAGTTTCTTCTACAAAGCCTTTAATCTTTCTGCGAAACGCCTGAGGATATAGTTTTGTTTCTAAAATAGATTCGTATGCCTGTTGCGCTTCTGTCAATGAAAAAAGTGGAGGTAATAAATTAAAAACTATAGGCTCATACTTAATTTGCTCTCTTAATTTTAATAATGAATAGCATATAATTAATGCATGATCAAACGCTAAACCTACAGAATCAAGTATCTCTAATCCAGGGAGCTCATTAACTCTTTTTTGTGAGTTCTCTTTTAAAACAGCGTATAGCTTACTTTTATTATCAAGTAAAGTTAATTTCCATATTCCCTCTTGATGATTCTCTTTCCTCAAATGGATATCATACCATTCGGCATCAGCCGCATCAGATCCGCCAACAATTGTTTGACTTTTTGCATCTACTAATGCCGTATATGCACACGTTATAACCCTCCTCCGTGGATCTCGATTAGGATCACTAAATGTTCTTAATTGTCTTAATGAATTGCATCTAGCTCCTGTCTCCTCTTGTAATTCACGATATGCTGCTTCTTCTAAGGTTTCATCCGGTTTTACAAATCCTCCTGGCAAAGCATGCATTCCTTTACATGGATGTTGCCCTCGCCGAACAAGCAGTATTTTGAGTTTTTTATTTGGTAATTTTCGATAATTTGTACATTTTTCATCAAACAGTGAGAAAATACTTATATCAACTGCCACAGACGGTTTTTCATATTTAGCACTATCATATTTTGATAAAAATTCTTTCTCATTCACATTAATACACTCCACTACTTTCTTTTTGTTATTCACTCTTTGTTATTAACATGATAGACTTATCTTTTTAGTTTGTCAATTACTTTTCACATTTATTCTCTCCACATTTGGATACTTCTAATAATACTTCTTCCTTATTAAATAATCGTACCCCTGACGCACATTACAAAACATACACTTTTCCTTTATTGTCTGATTCTGGTCTGCCCGGATGATAAAGTGTTCTTTGGAACTGTAAAAAGGCTTTGCGCACACCGGGCACAAACACATCAAAATCGGCTTGTCCAGTTTTTTGATCCCTGTACTTGTACGCAACGCTTTATCCACCTTTATCATCTGCTCCCGATTCAGCCTGCCAACATAATCATCCAGTCTCCCCTTATCCAGTGTCCGGATCTGCTCCAACAGTACAAAAGACTCCTTCTCTAATCCCCTAATTCCATTTATAGGCACATGTGTAGGTAATTTTGTTTTAGGCCGACTTGTGATGGCCGCAATAATGACCGTAGGACTATGCTGATTACCACGGTTGTTCTGAATAATCAGCACAGGACGGTATCCTCCCTGCTCACTTCCGAAAATAGGATTCAGATCTGCGTGATAAATTTCTCCACGTTGAATTACTTTTCCTTCCACAATCATATCTCCTTCCTCTATACGCCCTAGAACTCTCTTATTCCTTAAGGCTCTTCCCGCTCTTTTGAAACCATTATTCATAGCGGGTATGTATCAGCCGGACGCAAAGCATTTCTTTGTATCCGGCTACCATAATTGCCTGTTTCAGCCTATTTGTCCTCGACGCCC
>CAJFOH010000192.1 GCA_904395845.1 uncultured Lachnospiraceae bacterium | reverse complement strand
TGACAAATACAAAATCTTCTGATATAATATGCAAGTAATGATATTCCTCGATAGCTCAGTCGGTAGAGCAAACGGCTGTTAACCGTTGGGTCGTAGGTTCGAGTCCTACTCGGGGAGTTTACATATACATAATGATAAATAATGCGTGTCCATAGCTCAGCTGGATAGAGCAACGGCCTTCTAAGCCGTGGGTCGGGGGTTCGAATCCCTTTGGGCACAGTGAATGTTATGTCGCAGACCTTTTGGTTTGCGATTTTTTGCCTTATAGAAAAAGAAAAGGAGAGATTGACTTGCAACAAAAAGCCCTACCAAAAAAGAAAAAAAGACCACAGACAAGCACAAAAAGTATTAATAATTATCTGAATTGGACAAGCATTAATTACCAATTACTAGCTACAGTTGTTTTGTTGAGTGTGTTTGGAATTATTATGATTTATAGTGCTAGTTACTATACATGTGCTACTTCAGCGGCATATAATTATGATCCTATGAATCTTCTGAAAAATCAAAGTACTTTTGTTGTATTGGGACTTATCGTAATGATACTTCTTTCTTTTATTAATTATAAAGTGTGGGAGAAGTTTTGGATAGTTGCTGGAATTGGTGCAATTGTAGTAATTGTTTTATTAAAAGTTCCAGGATTAGGAGTTACTGTAAAGGGTGCAACTCGTTGGATTAAAATAGGAGCAATTCAATTTCAAGCAGCAGAACCAGCCAAATTAGCACTTATTATATTTCTATCTGCATTTATGTGGAAATATCCTATTAATCTTTCTCAAAATTTTTGGATAGCACTTTTTTATGTATTAGGATTAAGTGGGCTAGTGTTACTACTTTCAGAAAATATGAGTACAGCTATGATTATGGGAGGAATGGGAGTTGGAATGATTTTCATTGCTCATAAGGATATCAAAGTTTTTTCTAGAATTGCACTTGGTGTAATCATAATTGCCATAGTATTTGTACTATTATTTTATATACAGGGACCAGATTTAGATTCTACATCAGGTGGATTTCGTGGAAGCCGTATTAAAGCTTGGTTATTTCCAGAAGAATATGCTGCCAATCAAGGAATGCAAGCACTTCAGTCTTTATACGCTATTAGCCTAGGTGGATTTTTTGGAAAAGGACTTGGGAATAGCTTACAAAAGTTTCGATTACCTGAAGCACACAATGACTTTATTTTATCCATTATTGCTGAAGAGTTAGGAATCTTTGGTGTTATATTGCTACTATTATTATTTGCATATTTATTATATTTAATTGCAACCATTGCATTAGAGGCAACAGATTTATTTGGAAAGTTGATAGCCAGTGGTGTATTTTTGCAAATAGGAATACAAGTGATTTTGAATGTGGCAGTTGTAAGTAACGCTATGCCAACTACTGGTGTTACATTGCCATTTATTAGTTCTGGTGGGGCATCTGTAGTGTTTTTAATGGCAGAGTTAGGCGTTGTATTTAGTATAGATAAGGTAACAAAGGAATATCATATTAGACAAAAAGTAATTCGTGATATGAGGATGAAGGAGAATTATGAGCGAAACCACAATGAAACTACATAGAGCCATTCAGTTTTCTGCAAATAGTCATAAAGGACAAGTACGAAAAGGAACAGACACACCATACATTGTTCATCCGTTGGAGGTTGCACTTATTTTAGCTCAATATAACTGGAATGAAGATGTTATTTGTGCTGGATTATTACACGATGTAGTAGAAGATACTTCTGTAACCATAGATGAGATTAAAGAAATGTTTGGAGAAAAAGTTGCAGCTTTTGTGTCTACTCGAACTGAAGATAAAAATAAAAGCTGGGAAGAACGAAAACAACATACCATATCTCAAGTAAAAAAGCTTGAAACAAAGGAAGAGTTGCTTTTATTATGTGCAGATAAATTGGCAAATTTAAGAAGCATGAAAGCAGATTTAGAATGTTTGGAAGAAAACTTATTTTGGAGTCGTTTTTCCAGAGGAAAGGAAAAACAAAAGTGGTATTATAGTGAGTTACTAAAAGAATTACAAATAATGGAAAATCATCCGATCTATAAGGAAATGCAACGTTTGTATTGTGAAATATTTAAAGAAAGGTAGGAACAATACAGTTGACTTGATTATTTAAATGACTTATAATAAAACAATAAGAATGAAAAGTAGATGAATTGAGGATAACGATGATAAAAAGTATGACAGGTTTTGGTAGACATGAAGTCGTGGAGGCAAACTGCAAAGTTGTAGTTGAGATGAAGTCGGTAAATCACAGATACTTAGATTTATCAATAAAGATGCCAAAACGCTTTAATTTTTTTGAGTCTGCCATTCGTAATTTAATCAAACAATATATTCAACGTGGAAAAGTAGATATATTTATTTCCTATGAAGATTATAGTGAAGGAAGAGTATCTCTAAATTATAATAAAGGGATTGCTTCTGAGTATATAGCATATGCAAAGCAGATGGAAGAGGAGTTTCATATAACTAACGATTTATCCACATCTGTACTAGCAAGATTACCAGAAGTCTTTACGATGGAACAGATAGAAGATAATGAAGAACAAATATGGTCTGTGCTTCACCAAGCTATTTTAGGTGCCGTTCAGTCTTTTGTTCAAACAAGAGAAGTAGAAGGCCAACATTTAAAACGTGATATATTTGAAAAGTTAGAACACATCGAGCAACTGGTGGAAGAAGTAGAAAGTCGTTTTCCTAATGTATTATTAGAATATAGAGCAAAGTTAGAAGAAAAAGTAAAAGAACTATTAGAGTCTTCTAGTATTGATGAGAGTAGAATTGTAGCAGAGGTAACTATTTTTGCAGATAAAATTTGCGTAGATGAAGAAACGGTGCGTTTAAAAAGTCATATTCATCATATGAAAGAAACATTGTTGCAGGAAGATAATATAGGAAGAAAGTTAGACTTTATCGCTCAAGAGATGAATCGAGAAGCCAATACAATATTATCAAAGGCAAATGATAAAAAGATTTCTCAATATGGAATAGATTTGAAAACAGAGATTGAAAAAGTAAGAGAACAAATACAAAATATTGAATAAGGATAGCATACATCAATATGTTTATTAATATAGGGTTTGGAAATTTTATTAATTCACAGCAAATTATATCTATTTCAAGATCTGATTCTGCACCAATGAAACGTATGGTTCAAATAGCAAAAGAGAATAACAATGTTATTGATGCAACGCAAGGTAGAAAGACGAAGACGATTATTGTAATGACAAGTAGTCATGTTATTTTGTCTGCTTTACTTCCAGAAACCATTGCTAGTCGATGCGAAGGAAAACATATTTATACAGAAGAAATTAGGAAAGAGGAAGATGAAAATGAATAAGGGGATTTTAGTAGTTGTTTCAGGATTTTCAGGTGCTGGTAAAGGTACTATTATGAAAGAATTAATGAAACAATACGATAATTATGCATTATCCATTTCAGCAACTTCAAGGGCTCCAAGAGAAGGAGAGGTAGAAGGAAGAGAATACTTTTTTAAGACAAAAGAAGAGTTTGAACAGTTAATTTCAGAAGGAAAATTTATTGAGTATGCTCAATATGTAAATAATTACTATGGAACTCCATCTGATTATGTATTTTCTCAAATGGAACAAGGAAAAGATGTTATCTTAGAAATTGAGATACAGGGAGCATTACAAGTAAAAGAAAAATATCCAAATACATTATTAGTATTTGTAACTCCACCTACGGCAGAAGAATTAAAGCGTAGGTTAGTAGGCAGAGGCACAGAAGATATGGCAACGATAGAAGCTCGTTTGCATCGTGCCAATGAAGAGGCGGAATATATGAATCATTATGATTATATTGTAGTCAATGATAATTTAGAAGTGTGTGTAAAGCAATTACATTCCCTAATACAAATGCAACATACAAAAGCTTCTAATTGTTATAAATTTATAAATGAAATAAAAGATGAGCTAAAGGCTTTTTCGAAAGGAGAATAATATGTTACATCCATCATACACAGAACTTATCAATGTAGTAAATAGCGACGTAGAACCAGGAGATCAACCAGTTGTAAAAAGTCGTTATTCCATCGTTATTGCAACTGCAAAAAGAGCTAGACAATTAATTGCAGGAAGTGAGCCAACAGTAAAAGGAAGTTATGGAAAGAAGCCTTTATCAATTGCAGTAGATGAAGTTTATAAAGGAAATGTTAAAATTCTAGGTGAAGAAGAAATAAGTGAAGATACACCAGAAGTGACAGAATAATGAAACAGGTGTTGCAAAGGAGCAACACCTAAAGTTTTATGTAATAAAATTAAGAATTAGATAGGAATTTGAGAGTTATATGAAGATATTATTTATATCATTAGGTTGTGATAAAAATTTAGTGGATACAGAAAAGATGTTAGGTCTTTTAGGAAATAATGGGTATGAGTTTACCAATGAGGAAGAAGATGCCGATATTATTATTGTAAACACTTGTTGTTTTATTGGTGATGCAAAGGAAGAAAGCATCAATACTATTATTGAAATGGCTAGAAATAAGCAAGAAGGTAAATGTAAAGCATTAATTGTAACTGGCTGTTTGGCAGAACGTTACAAGGAAGAAATCTTAAAAGAATTGCCAGAAGTTGATGGTATTTTAGGGATTGCATCTTATCAAGATATTCCACAAGTAGTTGAGGAAGCATTAAAAGATCACAAACCACAAGTATTTCATTCCAATAATGAGTTGCCACAAGTATCAGCAAAGAGAATGGTAACAACAGGTGGGCATTATGCACATTTAAAAATTGCAGAAGGTTGCAATAAGCATTGTACCTATTGTATTATTCCAAAAATCAGAGGAAAGTATCGAAGTGTTCCAATGGAAGAATTAATTAAAGAAGCAACAGAATTAGCTGAAGCAGGAGTAAAAGAATTAATTCTTGTAGCACAAGAAACTACCTTATATGGTATGGATTTATATGGAGAAAAATGCTTACCAAAATTATTAAGGGAATTATCAAAGGTATCAGGAATCCAATGGATTCGTATTCAGTATTGCTACCCAGAAGAAATTACAGATGAATTAATTGAAACAATCAAAACAGAACCAAAAGTTTGTAACTATTTGGACATTCCAATCCAACATGCTTCAAACAATATATTAAGAAGAATGGGTAGAAGAACAAGTAAAGAAGATTTAATAGAAGTAATTACAAAACTAAGAAAAGAAATCCCAGATATTGCACTTCGAACCACCTTGATTGCTGGTTTCCCAGGAGAAACAGAAGATGATCATGAACAAGTAATGGAATTTGTTGATTCTATGGAATTTGATCGTCTAGGTGTGTTTACATATTCTAGAGAAGAAGATACACCAGCAGCAACTATGGAAGAACAAGTTCCAGAGGAAATCAAAGAAGAACGAAGAGATGCAATTATGGAACTGCAACAAGAAATTGCATTTGAACGTTCAGAGCAAATGATAGGTAAAGTATTAGAAGTTATGGTAGAAGGTAAGGTTGCAGATGAAAATGCTTATATAGCAAGAACTTACATGGATGCTCCAAATGTAGATGGATATTTATTTATTCATACAGATGAAGTATTAATGTCAGGAGATTTTGCAAAAGTAAAGGTAACAGGAGCAGTAGAATACGATTTGATTGGAGAGTTGTATAATGAATTTGCCGAATAAATTAACGATTTTGCGTGTATGTATGATTCCATTTTTTGTATGCTTTATGTTAATAGAAGGCAGTTGGAACAAATGGATTGCATTAGCATTTTTTGTAGTTGCCAGCTTAACAGACTTGTTAGATGGGCATTTAGCAAGAAAGTATAACTTAATTACTAATTTTGGAAAATTTATGGATCCCTTAGCAGATAAATTACTAGTTTGTTCTGCACTTATTTGTTTTGTTGATTTACATAAAATTCCTACTTGGATAGTTATAGTTATTATTGCTAGAGAATTTTTAATTAGTGGATTTCGTTTAATAGCTTCAGATAATGGAATTGTATTGGCAGCAGGAATCTGGGGAAAATGGAAAACTACATTCCAAATGATTATGATTATTATGTTAATTGCTGATATTCCTGGATTAGAATTACTAGAGCAAATACTAATTTATATTTCATTGGCATTAACGATAATTTCTTTGATTGATTATTTATATCACAATCGCTCTGTTTTAAAGGAGCAAAAGTAGTGAAAT
The DNA here is from genome assembly GCA_904395845.1 of uncultured Lachnospiraceae bacterium. GTDB lineage: Bacteria > Bacillota > Clostridia > Lachnospirales > Lachnospiraceae > Fimimorpha. Next base: position 13,483 of record CAJFOH010000192.1, on the reverse strand, counting down.
TTTAGTTAATAGAGAGAGGAACCCCGTTATATTATTTTAGTAAGAGGGGTAGAAAGGATTGAGAATGGTAGTAGAATTAATTTCTGTTGGGACTGAATTACTATTAGGGAATATTGTAAATACCAATGCACAGTATTTATCTGAACAATGTGCTTCACTTGGGCTTTCTTTATATTTTCAAACAGTAGTTGGAGATAATAAAGAGCGTTTAGAGTCAACAATAGAGCTAGCAATAAGTCGTTCTGATATTGTTATATTAACGGGTGGATTAGGTCCTACCAATGATGATATAACAAAAGAAAGTGTTGCTAATGTATGTGGATTGCCACTTATTATGGATGAAGCTACAAAAAAAGATATTGAAGAATACTTTAAAAATAGTATTTATAAAGAGATTCCAGAAAGTAACTGGAAACAGGCAATGATACCAGAGGGGGCAATTACTTTAAAAAATGATAATGGAACAGCTCCAGGTTTAATTGTGAAAAAGGGGAAAAAGACAATTATTTTGTTGCCTGGACCACCAAATGAACTATATCCAATGTTTCAGGAAAAGGTAATTCCTTATTTGACACAAAGTCAACCACAAGTAATTACTTCAACCACTGTAAAAATATGTGGAATTGGTGAAAGTCAAGTTGAGGATAGAATTAAAAATTTAATAGAATCCCAAGAAAATCCTACGATTGCACCATATGCAAAGACGGGGGAAGTTCATTTACGAATTACAGCAAAAGCTGTAGATGAAAAAGAAGGAAAAAAATTAATCAGACCTGTAGTTCAAAAACTAAAAAGGAAGTTTGGTAACTTTATTTACACTACGAAAGAAGAAACTTTAGAAGAAGTAGTAGTAAATTTATTGAAAAAGGAAAATCTTACATTATCTACCGCAGAATCTTGTACTGGTGGAATGTTAGGTAGTAGAATTGTTAATGTATCTGGTGCATCAGATGTTTATAAAGTAGGTTACATTACTTATTCTAACAAGGCGAAAAGAAAGTATTTGGATGTAAAAAAAGAAACATTAAAAAAATATGGTGCAGTTAGTAAAGAAACTGCTAGAGAGATGGCTAAGGGTGGAGCTTTTAAGTCAGGAACTGATATTTGTGTAGGAATTACAGGAATTGCAGGTCCAAATGGAGCGACAGAAGAAAAGCCAGTTGGATTAGTTTATATTTCATGTTTTTATAACAATCATACATATGTTAATAAGTATGTTTTTAAAGGCAATCGAGAAAAAATAAGACAACAAGCGGTTACAAAGGCTCTTGATACAATTAGAAGATGTGTTTTAAATGAAACTATCTAAAAGAGCATTTATAATAAAAAATAGAAAGCAAAAATAATAAAAAATAGAAAGCAAAAGATAAGTTCTATCAATATTTAGGAGGTATTGTAGTATGGTACAGATGAGACAAGTCGTACAAGATTTACAAAAGGGGAAAGAGGTTACAAAGAATTTACATCTATTCAAAGACGCTATGTTAACATACGGAAAGCGTTTTGCTATGACTCGAACCTCATTAAATTATCCAAGTCATAGGGATCTAGTATCAGATTCTATGGAAATGATGTATTTCTCAGATAAACTAGTTCAGTCAATTAATGATGTAAATTATGTAATTGATCACTTGCATGAGGAGAGAATTGATTTAGATAAAGCAGAAAAAATTCGTGCCACAGTAAAGGAGAATATGGAAACAATAACAGGGTTAGCAGATCATTTTATTGTTTTAGAGTATATTTTAAATCGTATCGAATATCGTCATAAACCAATTCCTGATAGATTTTTAGATGCTGATAAGTGTAGAAAGATTATTATATATTTAATTGAAAGAGCAAGAGGCTCTGAGTATGGATCATTTGGACAGTGGATGGATATTTTAGAACAACTTCCAGTTCGAATGACAAAAGAACGCTTTTACCAAAGGTTGCGTGATGGAATGCATTTATATGTAGGAGGAGATAAAAAATCTTTTTCTGAGCTTATTTATTCCATTCGAACTACTGCAGTAATGAATGATAAAAAAGAATGGGAAGAGGAGTATCCAGAGTCTTATCGTTTTATGAAAGAACTAGAAGCAGTTGATTATTATGCATTAGATAAGATGGGATACATAACCTATCATACCAATTTACAACATCAGTTAAAAGAGTTAGATCGCTTTATTCATGTATTACAATTACTACAACAACTAGCAAATGACATTTATGCCATTCATTTAGCAGAAAGTGAAGGGGTAGGAAGTGTTCCAGAAGAAGAAATATATTATTCCATTGCAGCAAAACTTTATGGTTTACCAGATGAAAAACTTGGAAAAACTATAAGAGAGTTGCATGATGAATTTGTAAAATTAGAAGGAATACAAGAAGAATGTTATGGACAGTTTTTAGTTGGTGAATCAGTAATTGATGAGCTTTTATCTGCTTATGGAAAGGAAATTGATGAAAATAATTTAAGAGAAAGTTTTGAAAAAATCAAACGAGTAGGCATTTTAATTTCCAATAGTGCATTTGCAGATTTAGAAGATGAAGAAGGGGCAAGTGATATTATTGATGAGGCATATGTTAATGAACATTTAGAAACTATCATTCATGATTTTGAAAAACTATTTGAAGGAAAACAAAAATTAGCAATTCGAGCAATGATGGCAAAAGCATTAGTGTGTTTACCATCATTCCTTGATGGTAGACAAGTTCCTCAGTATATTGACGATGCATTTGCAGCTTGTGATGATGAAGCAGAAAAAGCAGCAAGTATTGAGATTATTTCAGCTTATATGTGCAAATATAGATAATCAATTAAATAATGAAAAATTGAAGTGAAAAGGCAATGTTTGGCTTAATAATATAAGGTTAGACGGGAAGACTAGGAGTGAATTTATGCGTTGGTATAAACATATGTGGATTAGTGATTCCATTAAAAAAAAGCGTTGGTTGATTTGTAAAAAAATTCAATATGGAAAGCTGCAACCGAATATTTATGTTCTTACATTGGCCTTAAATGAAGATAATTTAATTGATATTTATCCTTCTTATATATTACGTCAACCATATTATAAGCGTCAAAATTTAATGATAATAGGTATTGCAAAGGGATATGATGAGGCAATTAATCTAGTAAAAGATATGATTGAACATATATATAAAGAAACAAATTCAACAAATGTAAGAGATTATATTATGAAGGAAAAGGGTGAGTGATGTTACAGATTATTTTATTACTTTTAAAAATAATAGGTATTATTATAGCACTTCTTTTAGGGATTATATTCTTTTTATTATTTGTAATACTAGTAGTGCCTATCCGATATAAAGGAATAATAACTTATCAAGAGGTGGCTGATGGAGAAGTTACAATCTCTTGGTTACTTCGTATCCTAACAATAAAAATAGATATAAACAAAAATAAATTTTCGTATCGACTTCATTTTTTTGGTAAAAAGTGGCTAGATAGTGAAAAAAATATAAAAAAACCTCTTGAACAAGCAGGAGAGATTGCAAAAGATACAGTACAAAGTAGCATTGATGAAATTGAAGATGAAATAGATGATTCTACAAAAGATACAGATAAGGTTTATCAAGAAAATACCCCTATTTGTGAAGAAACTCAGAATGTTCAAGAGGAAGATGACAAAAAAGAGACTAAAAAGAATTTTTTTGGTAATATTAAAAAGAAATATAAAAGTATAAAAAATAAAATACTTGCTTTTTGGGTAAAAGTTAAGGGCATACCAAAGAAAATAAAAAAAGGTATATTAAATATTCTTTCTAAAAAAGAGGCAATACAAAAGGTTCTTTTGAATGAAGAGAATAAGAAAACGTTTCTTTTGTTGTGGAAGCAACTTTTATATTTATTAAAGCACTTAAAACCGAAAAAGTTTACTTTATTTGTTGCTTTTGGTTTTGACAATCCAGCGCAAACTGGACAGGTATTAGCATTCCTTTCCAGTTTAATGCCTTTTTATGAAGATCATATTGCCCTTGCACCAAATTTCCAAGAGAAGCAATTAGAAGGAAATTTATATGCACAAGGTAGTATTCGATTGCTTGTAATTTTAATTATTGCCATTAGAATTATGACAGATAAAAATATTCATAAGCTAAGAAAACAATTTTTAAAATAGTGTGTCAATGAAAATAGTTTTTATAAAATATAATGATTGAAAATATTAAGGAGGTAAATATGGCAAAGGAAAATAATAACTTTAGTACATCTATGGATTCTTTATTTAAGGGAATGGATAGCTTTTTAACAACAAAAACAGTTGTTGGTAATGCTATTCATATTGGTGATACCATTATATTGCCTCTTGTAGATGTACAATTTGGTGTAGCTGCAGGTGCATTTGCTAATGATAGTAAGAATAATAGCGGTGGTGGTATGGGAGCTAAAATCTCTCCAAGTGCTGTTTTAGTAATTCAAAATGGTATTACACGCTTAGTAAATGTTAAGAGTCAAGATACCATTACAAAAATTTTGGATATGGTACCAGATATGGTAACAAAGTTTACATCAAAGGGAAAAGAAGAAGAGTCAGTAAATCCAGAAGTGGAGCAAATGGTACAAGATATTTTATCAGAAGAAGAATAACAAAGAAATCATCAATTTATAAAAGAAATAAGAATTGTAAAGGATAAGGCTGCATAGAATACAATAGAGTAATCATGTAAATGAGGAGATTGTATGAAACGACTATGTGGCCTTATTTTATTTTGGATTGGTTTTGGAATGGCCTTTATGATAATAGTACCAACAAATTTTTTTACCGTTTGTTTAGCACTTATTTGTTTAATTATAGGATATAATTTGTTTTGTGGATGTTAGAAAATGTTAGTGTTTGAGTCCAGTTAAAACTAAAATTCATCATAATTATATTAGAAGTGTTATTATAAAATACTTTTTTATAATAAAAAAAGGACTGTATTACAGTCCTTTTCATTCTACTTTATTATGCTCTTTCAACACGACCAGACTTTAAACAAGAAGTACATACGTACATCTTCTTTGCAGCCCCATTAACTTTAACTCTAACTGACTTAACGTTTGATTTCCAAATCTTATTTGATCTTCTATGGGAATGGCTTACAGCATTTCCAAAGTGAGCACCTTTTTCACAGATAGCACATTTAGCCATAATTGCACCTCCTTAATGTATACTAGTCGTCTAAACTTATAACAAAAGTATAATAACAGATTTTGCAAAGTAATGCAAGCAGTTTTTATGTTTTTTTTATGACTTTTGCTAAAAAACAAAAATACTCTTTCCTTTTTGCTAAAAACAAGTTATAATATAAAAATATATGCGTATCAATAAAAAGATAGATGTATGAGTAGTATGAATCAATGCATTATGGATAAAAAAGTGGTAATAGTAGAATGAGCATTAATACATCTTGCATATTATATTTTTATATGGAAGATATTTCATGTTATGCAATCCATAGGGTTTCATTCTATGAAGGGAATAATAATTGATACGATGATTCAATAATAAGCGAAAAAGAAAATAATGAAATATATGGAGGTAATCACTATGAAAGGCCGTATTACAAATCAGTTAGGTGAGATTTTAATCGATACAGACGTAATTGCAAAATATGCAGGTTCCACAGCCGTAGAATGTTTTGGTATCGTAGGAATGGCTGCTGTTAGTATGAAGGATGGACTAGTAAAACTTCTTAAGAAAGAAAGTTTAACAAGAGGAATTAGTGTAACTGTGGAGGGTGATGTACTATCAATTGATTTCCATGTTATAGTATCCTATGGCGTTAGCATTGTTACAGTTTCTGAAAATTTAATTCAAAATGTAACATACAAAGTAGAAGAATTTACAGGATTAAAAATAGGTAAAATTAATATCTTTGTAGAAGGTGTTCGAGTAATCGACTAATTCAAAACTAGATAAAAGATAGACTATCGTATGAAAGTTATCTATCTATTTTAGGAAGCAAAGAAAGTGTAAGGAGGAACAAGTTGTGTCACACAATACAATAGATGCGAAACTGTTAAAGAAAATGTTTTTGGCAGGTGCAAAAACATTAGATGCAAAAAAAGAATGGATTAATGAGTTAAATGTATTTCCAGTACCAGATGGAGATACTGGGACAAATATGACATTAACCATTATGTCAGCAGCAAAAGAAGTAGCTGCATTAGAACAGCCAACTATGTCAGAGTTGGCAAAAGCTATTTCATCTGGTTCTTTAAGAGGTGCAAGAGGTAATTCTGGTGTTATTTTATCTCAGCTATTTCGTGGATTTACAAAAGAAATTAAAGAAGTAGAAGAAATTGATATATTAACACTTGCAAATGCATTAACAAGAGCAACAGAAACTGCTTACAAGGCAGTTATGAAGCCAAAAGAAGGAACAATCTTAACAGTAGCAAGAGGAATTTCTGATAAGGCATTAGAATTAGTTGGAACAGAAACAGAGTTAAAAACATTTATAGAAAAAGTAATTGAACATGGTAATTATGTATTAAGCCAAACTCCAGAAATGCTTCCTGTATTAAAGCAAGCTGGTGTAGTAGATTCTGGCGGTCAAGGATTAATGCAAGTATTACAAGGGGCATTTGACGGATTTTTAGGAAAAGAAATTGATTTATCTGTAGAAGTAGCACCTAAGAGAACAGCTACAACTTCTTCTGAACCAATTGACACTGCAGACATTAAATTTGGATATTGTACAGAGTTTATCGTAATGCTTGAAAAAGAATTTACAGATGAGATGGAAGTGGAATTTAAGTCTTATTTAGAATCTATTGGTGACTCTATTGTATGTGTATCTGATGATGACGTTGTTAAGGTTCATGTTCACACCAATGATCCTGGGCTAGCAATTCAAAAAGGGTTAACTTATGGTGCATTAAGCCGTATGAAAATTGATAATATGCGTGAAGAACATGAAGAAAAATTAATTAAAGATGCTGAGCGTATTGCAAGAGAACAAAAAGAGCAAGAACAACAAAAGAAAGTAGAACGCAAGCCAGTAGGATTTATATCTGTATCAGTAGGTGATGGACTTAGTGAAATCTTTAAAGGATTAGGAGTAGATTGTTTGATTGAAGGTGGTCAAACAATGAATCCTAGTACAGAAGATATGTTAAACGCGATTGCAAATGTTCATGCAGATACAGTATATATTTTCCCAAATAATAAAAACATTATTTTAGCAGCAGAACAAGCAAAATATTTAGTAGAAGATAAAGAAATTGTTGTAATACCAAGTAAGACAATTCCACAAGGAATTACTGCAATTATTAATTTCTCTCCTGATGCAACAACAGAAGAAAATGTTGCTACTATGACAGAGGAAATGCAACGAGTACAAACAGGACAAATTACCTATGCAGTAAGAAATACAACCATAGATGGAATTGAAATTCACGAAGGTGACATTATGAGCGTTGGCGACAATGGAATCCTAGGTGTAAGTACTTCCATTGAAAAAACAGTATTAGAAACAGTAGAAAAAATAGTAAATGATGAAGTATCTATTATTACTATGTATTATGGTAGTGATGTATCAGAAGAAGATGCCAATGGATTATTAGAAAAAATTTCAGCACAATATACTGATATTGATGTAGAGTTACATTATGGTGGACAGCCAATTTATTATTATATTATTTCAGCTGAATAGATATTAGTGATAAAATGTGAAATAAGCCCCTTTTATTCTTTGTACAGGATAAAGGGGCTTATTATTATTGAATGAATTGTTCAATGCACTTTCCACAATCTATATGATAAATTGCTTGTTTCGTGCAGGTATCATAAGCAGAAAATAACTGTTTGGTAGCAGTAACATTTTCATACACTTTCCAGTAACCACAAAATTTACATGGTTTGTGTTGTATAAAACCTATCACATCACAAAGAGGATAACCTAAAAAAATACCAATTTCATGAGGGTATCCACAGCATGTGAAAAGTCGTTTTTCCAAATAGTGTAGGGATTGATTAACATCATTGCAAGGGTAATGATAAATAGTTAAAAATTCTTGTATTTCCGTTAAGCACAGTATATGTTCCAACATGCTTTTGCAATAAATATAGATAGTAATATGAGTGCTATTTTGAGAAAGTAGTTTTAAATAAATATTTTTCACATTTAGTTTCTTATTGTACGTTTGAATGATAGATAAAAGGTTGGTAAATATATGCTTGTCTACGTGAAACATATTTGCAACTTTTATCTTTTGTAATACTGGGGCACAATATTGTGCCAATAGATATTCAAATAATTGTTCTTCTAAAGATAGTTTTTTATTTGGTAAAAGCATAGTTTTATAAGGAAGCAATTTTCTCTTTTATTGCCTTTAAATCCTCTTCACTACCGTCATTTTCTACTTTGTAAAGGCAAGGAACATGATAAGCCTCTGCAATTTTATCCCCTGCTAAACAATAAGCTTCTCCATATCCCAAATCACCAGAGACAATAACTCCTTTTAAATAGTTGGAATTGGACTGTAAAAAGTCTTCCACCTCATAAGGAATATCTCCAAACCCATCGGTATAGGTAAATAACACATAATCTTCTTCTATGGTTTCATTTCCAGAAGTAATTTCTAATGCATCGGTAAATCCTAATCGCTGTACAATGGATTGCACATTTCCAGTTCTTGAAGCGTAAACAATCTTCATAAATATAACCTCCTTCTAGTTAGTTAAAGCTAACTAATTATAAGTTAGCATAGGGTAACTAAAATGTCAATAACAAAAATATATTAGAATCATTGTTCCTATTTTTATTATGTGACAAATTGTGCTATAATAAACGTAAGAACGTATGAAAAAAGAGATATGAAACAAAGAGGTAATTTTATGGAATTAGAAAGTTCTATTTTAAATATTAAAGGGATAGGTGAAAAAACAGCCAAATTATTTTATAAAGTGGGAATAATGACAGTTGGCGATTTAATCGAATATTATCCAAGAACCTATGATGTATATGAAGAGCCAGTGTCTGTCTTAGAAGCAAGGGTACTTGATTTTGCGGCTATTTCAGGTGTAATTATTGCAACACCAACTATAAAACGTGTAAAAAATTTGCAAATTATATCTACCCAGCTAAGAGATAAGCAAGGTGATTGTATTCGTGTCAGTTGGTTTAATATGCCATTTTTAAGAAATACAATGAAGCCAGGAATGAGATTTGTTCTTAGAGGACGATTGCAAGGTTATGGAGAAAGTATGACCATGGAGCAACCTGAGATTTTTACCTTAGGTGAATATGAAAATCAGTTGGGAAGTATGCAACCTATTTATCACTTAACATCAGGACTTACCAATAAAATGATTTCAAAAGCAGTTTCCCAAGTGTTTTCGGATTCATTTACCATTGAAGATGATTTAGATGAGGATTTTTGTAAACAATATCATTTGATTAGTAAGTATGAGGCAATCAAACAAATTCATTATCCTGTCAGTCAAATTCAATATCAGAGGGCGAGAAGACGATTAGTATTTGAAGAATTTTATCATTTTATTTTAGGAGTTCGTAAATTAAAAGAAGAAATTGAACAGATGCCGAATCATTTTTCTATTACAGAGAGGGAAGAAATCAAACAGCTAATTGAAAAACTTCCATATGAATTAACCAATGCACAAAAAAAAGTGGTACAAGAAATACAACAAGATTTGGTTGGGCATAAAATTATGAATCGAATGGTGCAAGGTGATGTAGGTTCAGGAAAAACGATTGTATCATTTTTAGCTTTAATGCAAGTTGCACTTTGTGGGTATCAGGGGGTTCTTATGGCACCTACGGAAGTATTGGCAAAGCAACATTTTGTAGCATTAGAAAAATTGCTTCTTCAATATGAAATACCACTAAAAGCAGAACTATTAACAGGTTCTATGACAGCGAGAGAAAAAAGACTTGCCTATGAACGAATTGCCAATCATGAGGTAGATATTATTGTAGGAACTCATGCTCTGATACAAGAAAAAGTAACTTATGACAAATTAGCGTTAGTGGTAACTGATGAGCAACATCGTTTTGGTGTGAAACAACGAGATGCTTTAAGTGAGAAAGGCTATACTCCTCATGTATTAGTTATGAGTGCAACTCCAATACCACGTTCGTTAGCAATTATTATATATGGAGATTTGGATATTTCTATTATTAATGAATTGCCGTCTAACCGCTTGCCAATTAAAAATTGTGTGGTAGACATTAATTATCGACCAAATGCCTATGAATTTATAAGAAAGCAGATTGTAGCAGGAAGACAAGCTTATGTTATTTGTCCAATGGTAGAAGAAAGTGAGCAGATGGACGGAGAAAATGTGATTGATTATACAGAAAAATTAAAAGAACAATTGCCATCAAACATTAACATTTCTTATTTACATGGAAAAATGGATAATAAGGAAAAAGATAGAATTATGGAAGCCTTTGGGAACAAAGAAATTGATATATTAGTATCTACAACTGTAATCGAAGTAGGAATTGATGTTCCAAATGCCACAGTTATTATGATTGAAAATGCGCAACGTTTTGGTTTAGCACAACTTCACCAGCTTCGTGGTAGAGTTGGTAGAGGGAAATATCAGTCTTATTGCATTTTAGTAAATACATCTGGAAGCAAAAGTAGTAAAGCACGTCTTGATATTTTAAATAAATCAAATGATGGATTTTTTATTGCTTCTGAAGATTTAAAATTACGAGGTCCAGGAGATTTTTTTGGTGTAAGACAAAGTGGAATGTTAGAATTTAAACTAGGAGATGTTTATACAGATGCAGAACTTTTAAAATTAGCTTCCAAAGCTGCTAATGAATCCATTGATTTAAAACCATTAGTTAAAAAATAAAAAAACTAAAAATTACCAGTTTATTTTTTTTCGTTGTACATATAATATTAGCGTAACAAACATCTAAAAAACTTTCATGAAAGAATGTTACAAAAGCAAATGTTATCCAAATTCACAAGAGATAACAAATTACAAAAAAACAAACAACGAAAAAAAAGGAGGACAATCAAATGTCAAACTCAACAGGAAGCAACAACAGAGTAGTAGTACCAGAAGCAAAGGAAGCAATGAACAGATTTAAAATGGAAGTAGCTGAAGAATTAGGAGTACCTTTAACAAATGGTTACAACGGAAACTTAACATCTTACCAAAACGGTAGTGTTGGTGGATATATGGTTAAGAAAATGATTGAAAACCAAGAAAGACAAATGGCTTCTAAATCTAATATGCAATAATTAATGTAAAAGCAAAGATATTGCAAGGAAAAAGGGCTGTCGTGCTTATGTGTGCGGCAGCCCTTTTTTGTATGAAATCATACCAGTATTTTTTCATACTAACGTGTTAATTATGATAAAATCTTAGGGAGATAATTCTTTTCTTTTTTTAAAAGAAAGATTTTATAGAAAGAAAAAGTGCTATTTTAATGGAATTGGGAGAAATTTCATAATTTTGTTATAAATGAAAGAAAAAAACACTTGTAAGAAATGGAAAATAATAATATACTAATAGTTATAAATAGGTATGTGAATAATATATCAAAAGAAAATATGAGAGAAAAATACCTAATAGCTATAATGAAGCTAACAGTTAGACAAAAAATACCAATATATAATACATCAATAAAAATAAGTAGATAAAAATATAGATATTAAAGGAAAAGTAATGAGAGTTATAGCAGGAACAGCAAGAAGTTTACGATTAAAGACAATCGAAGGGCTTGAAACAAGACCTACAACAGATAGAATAAAAGAAACCTTATTTAATATGTTACAGCATAAGATAGCAGGAAGTAACTTTCTTGATTTATATAGTGGAAGTGGTGCTATTGGAATTGAAGCGCTAAGCAGAGGCGCAAGAAATGTATATTTTATAGAAAATAACAACAAAGCGGTGGAATGTATCAAAGAAAATTTAACATTTACCAAGCTACAAGATAATGCAACTGTCCTAGCTAGAGATGTGTTAACAGGACTATTAGAAGTAGAAAAAAACAATCTTGTATTTGATTATATTTTTATGGACCCACCATATCAACTAGGAGAAGAAGAACAGGTATTAGAATTTTTAGGAAATTCTTCTATGGTAAATGAAGATACCATTATTATTATTGAGGCTTCTTTAGAAAACCCATTTTCTTTTATAGAAAATAGCAAGTTTGAAGTAATAAAAGAGAAGAGATATAAGACAAATAAACATATATTCTTATGTTTAAAGGAGACTATATAGTTATGACAAAAGCAATTTATCCAGGTAGTTTTGACCCAGTAACCTTTGGGCATTTAGATATTATAGAGCGAGCAAGCAAAGTAGTAGACCATTTAATTGTTGGTGTATTAAATAACAGTGCAAAGCATCCATTGTTTTCAGTAGAGGAGCGAGTAGTCATGCTACAAGAAGTCACAAGTCATTTGCCCAATGTAGAAATTCAAAGTTTTGGTGGACTTTTAGTAGATTTTGCAAAACAATGCGATGCCAGTGTAATTGTACGAGGATTGCGTGCTATTACAGATTTTGAATATGAGCTACAAATGAGTCAAACCAATCGAAAAATAGCACCTGATATTGATACTATCTTTTTAACAACTAACTTAAAATATGCCTATTTAAGTTCTAGCATTGTAAAAGAGGTAGCTATGTATGATGGAGCCATTGACGAATTTGTACCTGCGGCCATGATACCTTATATTCGAGAAAAGATGAAAGAAAAAGTGAAAAAATACTAATCGTATCAAAACACATAAATTTATTTTAGGAAATAAGATAAAGGAGAGAACATATGAGTAATATTGAACAATTAATTGCAGAGATTGAGGCATATATTGATACTTGCAAACCACAACCATTTTCTAATTCAAAGATTATTGTAGATAAAGCACAGATTGAAGAATTATTAGTAGAACTTCGTCATAGAACTCCAGATGAAATTAAAAAATACCAAAAGGTTTTAACAAACAAAGAATCTATTTTATCTGATGCGAAAATAAAAGCAGAAACCATGCTAAAAAATGCTAGTATTCAAACAGAAGCTATGTTAAGTAGTGCAAAAGAAGAATCTGACAAAATGTTAAGTGAGGCAAGAGAGCAAACAGCAGAATTAATCGACCAACATGAAATTATGCAACGAGCTTATGTAAAAGCAAATCAAATTATTGAAGAAGCATCTGCCACAGCCCAGTCTATTGTAGACCGTGCAGTAGAAGAAGCCAATGCAGTAAGAAGTGGTGCAATTAGTTATACAGATGAAATGTTAAATAGCTTACAATTAATTATTAGTCATACAATAGAAAATACACAAAGCAAATTTGATGGATTTATGAGTTCCTTACAATCTAATTATGATATTATAATTGAAAACAGAAAAGAATTAGCTCCAAGCGAAGTGAAAAAAGAAGAAGTACCTAGTGAAGAACAAGTAGAGCCAGAAATGGAAGAACAAGTGGAAGAACAAGTGGAAGAAGTTCAACAGGTAGAAGAAGAACCAGAATTAAAATTAAATTAAT
>CAJFOH010000191.1 GCA_904395845.1 uncultured Lachnospiraceae bacterium | reverse complement strand
TCAAATTAAAAATAGAAACTATAAATTTATTATTTACATGGATGACTTATCATTTGAAGAGTTTGAAGTGGAGTATAAGTATTTAAAGGCGATTATTGAAGGTGGATTAGAAGAATGCCCAAGCAATGTACTAATTTATGCTACTTCTAACAGACGTCATTTAATAAGGGAAAGCTTCAATGATACAAAAGATTTTGATATGGAGCTACATAAATCAGATACAGTAGAGGAAAAATTATCCTTAGTAGCCAGATTTGGAGTTACCATTTATTTTGGTGCGCCAGATAAAAAAGAATTTCAGACAATTGTACGTGAATTGGCACAAAGAGAAGGAATTACCATGGATGAGGAGACTCTTTTTCTAGAGGCAAATAAGTGGGAACTTAGTCATGGTGGATTATCAGGAAGATGTGCCAAACAATTTGTGACCTATTTAAAAGGACAATATGATTTATAAAAAGCCTTCCTAAAGCCCTCAATCCTTAATGGACTTACTCTAGTTTGTGCATTGAGGTGGGTTACTTTAGCAGTAATCCTTTACATATCGTATGCATTCTTCTGAAGGTTTTACGATATAGGAAAGTTAGAACTGCCTATACCATAAGAAAAGCTAAGAATTTGTATGATTCAATTTCTTAGCTTTTTTTATTTTACTTTACTACCTATTGGTATGTACTCACACAAACTTATGCTTTTATCCAACAGCATCATATGATAAATAAAATTTATTTGTTCAAATTTCTATTATGAAGTTTTGTATAATGCTTTTAGTACCATAAGCATATAAAGTAATTGGTATAATAGAATATTGCATAACATTACAAATAATATAAATATAATAATATTTGTAGAAAAATAGAATATATAAATAAAAAATAATAAAAAACAACTTATTTTACTAAAAAATAATTGAAAAAATATACAGTTAGTGGTATTCTAATAAGAGAAATTTAATACTCATTTTAGAAAGGAGAAGGGAGTATGAAACTACATTTATTAGAAAATCGAACAAACAAAGGGTATACCACCTTTGGAAGCATGTGGGAAAAAGGGGGAGTATCAAAAGAAAATGATTTCCAATTAACAGATGAATGTGGAGTAACAATTCCAGTACAGTCTAGAGTAACTGCTTATTGGCCAGATGGCTCAGTAAAATGGGCAGCTCATACAGCAGATAGTGAAAAGATGGGAAATAATGTTACCATTACACCTATTGATAAGAAAAAGGAAGAATCTAAAATCTCTGTAGAAGATACAGAAGAAAGTTATTTAATTACAGGGGAAAATATTCAAGTAACAATTCCAAAAAGTGGGAGAGAAATTTTAACGGATTTAATTATCAATGAACAAATGCGTGTAAAAAAGGCTACCTTAGTACTTTTATTAGAAGAACGAAGCAGAGACGAGGATATAGCTGTTACTAGAGAGATTCCATACATAGGAGATATAAAAGAAGTATCAGTAGAAGAAGATGGGCCAATTCATTGCGTCATTACTATAAAAGGAATTCATAAAAATGAGAAAACAGGAATAGAAAAGTTACCATTTATTGTTCGAATTGGATTTGGATATGATAGTGATAGACTTTCTTTTACTCACACATTTTTATACGATGGTGATGAAAGCAAAGATTACTTAAAGGCAATTGGTATGCGTTTTTATAGCCCTATATCAGGTGAGAATTATAATAGACATGTAAAGTTTGGTGTTGATCATGGTGTATTTCATGAAAGTTTAAATCAATTGCTTTCTTGGAGACCACGTATTCCAGAAAATATTTATAAAGCACAAATGGATGGAGAAAAGTTAGAATTGTCCAATGACATAGAAGCAGAGGCGACTGTTATAAATGCAGCACATCAAATGCCGATTTGGGGTTGTTATACAATGTACCAAGATAGTCCCTCTCATTTTGCAATATTAAAGAAAGTAAATAATGAAAACTGCTGTTACTTAGATTCTCTACATGGAAAACGTGCACCAGGATACGCTGCATTTGGAGGAGAACAAGGTGGACTTATGTTTGCTATGAAAAACTTTTGGCAAAAATATCCGTCTGGATATTGGATTCACAATTTAGATAAAGACATAGTAGAAGCTACTGTGTGGCTTTGGACACCGGAAGTGACACCAATGGATTTTAGGCATTATGCAACGAAAGGGTATGATCAAACCTATTATGAAGGTTTTCCAGAAATAGGGGCAACAGCATATGGAATTGCAAATACAAATGAATTTACAGTAGCAGCATTTAATGAAGTAATTCCTACGGATGAACAACTGCAACAAATATATCAGTCAGTACAAAAACCACCAGTTTATATTTCAACTCCAGAGTATTATCATAGTTTGAAAGCGTTTGGATATTGGAGTATGAAACAGTGCAATACAGAGCTAGAGAGTTGGTTAGAAAACCAATTAGATAAAGCTATAGAGTTTTATAAAAATGAAATAGAAGTTAGAAATTGGTATGGTATGTTTAATTACGGTGATGTTATGCATACATATGATAAGACTCGTCATTGTTGGAGATACGATATGGGAGGGTATGCTTGGCAAAATACAGAACTTGTGCCAACACTTTGGCTATGGCTTCAATTCATGAGAACAGGTAGCGAGGAAGTGTTTACATTGGCAGAGGAAATGACAAGACATTGCTCCGAAGTAGATATATATCATTTTGGTCCACTAAAAGGGCTTGGCTCTAGACATAATGTACGACACTGGGGTTGTTCTTGTAAAGAAGCAAGAATAGCAATGGCAGGGCATCATAGATATTATTACTATTTGACAGGAGATTATCGTATTGG
>CAJFOH010000190.1 GCA_904395845.1 uncultured Lachnospiraceae bacterium | reverse complement strand
TGTTTCCTGATAACCCTATCTACTCTTTCCTATTATCGAACTAAGGCTTAAAGTATTTCCTATCCACTTTAAGCCTTATACTTTTATTAAAATCCTATGAACGTGTATCTTTTTTTAACACATATAATGATTTGCTATGAAATTTTATCTTAGATTTTCTAAAAAACTAACTATTAATAAGGTATCTTGGCTGAAAAACTAAACTGCTAACAAACGTTCATTCACAGGATTTATCTGCTATTCTCTACCTATAACTTTAATAATCTCCTATTATAGTCTAAGTTATTGATTCATAGCTTCCAATTTTCTATTGTTTTCTTCCACTTTTTTCTTGCTTAATGGTAATAGAACCATAAATACTAATGCTAATGCAAAGCAAATAGTTGGTAACAACATGGAAATATTAAAAAGTGATTGTTTTACAGCTTCTGTTTGAACTGTAGCAAGTTCATTGTATCCAATAAGGGTTAATCCCCAGCCACCAATACCTGTGCAAATGGCACCAGCTAGTTTACGAACAAAACTGTTCATTGCATATACGGTACCTTCTGTATGGTCTCCAGTTTCTAAAAAGTGATTGTCAATACATGCATTTCCTAATGCATAACTAATCATAGATACAAGCCCAAGTCCAAAGAAAGAAATAAAAGAACCTGCAAAATATACTGCTGGATTACTAACACGAATAACAAAAAGTACAAAATAAGAAATTGTAGATAACACTAAACCAATCACACATGTTTCTTTCATTCCTATTTTTTTACTTAATGCAGAAGCAAATGGTGCAGATAACATAATTCCAGCAAACATAATAATACTTGAAACACCAGATAAGCTAGTATTTCCAAAGTAGTCTAAAAACATATATTGGTTAAATGTCATAAATACTTGTGTTGCTGCATAAATAAATATACCAAATCCAAAATTAATTAAAATTGTACGATCTTTTAAACAACGCATCATTACATCTTTGTTTGTACCGTTTTTTTCTTCTTTTTTGTTTGGAATTTTAACACGCTCAACACTACCTTTCCAACAAATAAACAATGCAATAAGAGCTAATACTCCAAAAATAATAGATACTATTAAAAATCTTGGTCCACTGTCAATGTTATTTCCTTGCTCATCTTTTACATAAATTAGCATTGGAATTGCAATTCCTAATAATAATGTACCAATATTGGAACCTACATTTCTCCAAGTAGATAAACTGGCACGATGAATTGTTTCTTGGCTAATTACCGTAGACATAGCACCATATGGAATATTGACAGCTGTATAACAGAATGAACCAAATAATAAATAGGTTACAACAAGCCAAATAATTCGTACTATCATAGGTGCAGATGCTAAGAAATAATTATACATTAACGTGCTACATATTACTAAAGGCACACTTCCATAAATAATCCATGGACGGAAACGATCCCCATGTTTGTCTGCATGAGTATCTACAATTCTTCCCATTGCCATATCAGTAAACGCATCTACAATACGTGCTAACATAAATAAAGTTCCTACCACAGCGCCTGCTACCCCCAATACTTTAGTAGCAAAAATAAGCAAATAACTATTGGCAAGTGTTAATACAAGATTACACCCCAAATCCCCCATCATATAGGCACATTTATCTTTCATTCCAAAGGGACGTATCGCTTTCGTTTCATTTTGTTTCATCTAAATTTCCTCCTAAACTATACTAAGACCTATCCATTAAATTTCAATTCTAACTGTGTAATATTCTTAGATTACTAAAAATGTAACTGTTTCTGGTGGTAACTCCAATTCTCCAGCTTGTTGCACTTCCCCTTCTAAGTTTGGAAGATCATATTCATTTTCAATAGTTAATGGACGACCGTTTAATAATAGTTCACTAGAACGAATATGAGTGGCTGATAATACATATTTTGTAGCATTTGTTGGTACATCAACTACTGTGCTAGTTGTTTTAGAATTGTTTATAATAATGTAAACAAATCCATCTTTTCCATCTTTTCTTGAATGTGTATACATATGCACCCCTTCTCTAATTGATTCCTTTGTATCATATACATCTTGTCCTACTAATTGGTTCCACAACAATGCAAGCCAATAATTTGGACGTGGTAAATGTGTTTCTCTATCAAGGTATGCGTAATCAGAAGCCATTAATGTATTGTGGAAAATAACACCATCAGTTACTGTACAAAAACGACCTAGTTCATCTGCAGAACGAATAATATCCATAAATGTAGAAGCCCATGTATTTCCACCACATCCTGCATCTGCTGATTCTGTTACCCACATTGGTGCGTTGTTACAATATTCATCACGAAGTTTTCCATAAAATGTAGCTGCTTCATAAGGAACTGCCAAATATTCTTCTGAAATAGCATCCTTAGAATCCCAATGTTTTCCCATAGCAGCTCCACGTTCTGAAATACCATGGTACATATGGTAGCTAAATACATCTGATGTTTCTTTGCAACCTTCTAATAAATCTTTGGAAGACCAGAAACGCATTTGTCCATAATGTAAGTTTTCGCTAAAAGAATCTCCACAAGCACAAGGTCCTATAATTAATACTTCAGGATAATTTTCACGAATAAAACGGTAAAACTCATCTTGATGACGGCAAAATGCTTCTAATGTGTAGTTTGTAGGACCACCACCTAGCATAGCTGTATTTGGTTCATTCATAAACTCTGCTGCACAAATTGGAACACCATATTCTTTACTAAAATCAAATAACATTTTTGCTTGCTCTGGATTCCAACTTCCATCTTCCTTATGTACCCCGTCACAGTTTGCAACAGAAATCATTAATTTTCCACCAACATACTTGACAAAGTCTAATACACCAATCCACTGCTCTTTTGTCAAAATACTTTTAAATCCTTCTGGAACCGTTCCATTTGTATGACCGTCAAAATCATAATAAGTTGTAGTTGCCCAAGAACCACTTACACGAATGTAAACAGGTCCTAAAGCCTTTGCTAACTCACGCAAACGATTGTTATATAAATTAGCAGGTGGAAATACTGCCATTAACTGTGCTAACTCCTCTAAACTTTCTACCTTTGGAAACTCTTTTGTTCCGTCAATTTGTTCCTTTGTATATGGCTTCCAAAAAGTTCCTCCTGTTATTTCTGTCATTTCAATGTTATAAGACACTAAGTGTTTATCCATTGTTCGTATAAATGATAATTTTTCTGGTTGTAATAAAATTGTACTCATTGCTTCAAACTCTCCTTTACTCTTACAAATATATAGTAATTATAAAAGTTTCCTATATTCTCTCCAAGGGACAAAATCGTGTTTTTGTGACAGGAAACTCCAATATTTTCCCTTTATTTTTGTACTTATTTTACAATAAAAAGAAGTCATAGATTTTTTCACACATATTTTGTGGAAAACCTATGACTTCTTTTATCATTTTTATAAACTGGCTTTTCTCTCACTATTTTTGTTGGTTATACCGCTTTAACTATGACTTTATTCCATAAACAAGCGATTGCTTAATGGATTTGTGAAAATTTCCATCATTCGATGTGCTATTTCCGTTGGTGTTTGGGAGAATCCATCATTTTCCCATTCTAATAGTACACCATATAACCCTGTCATTGCAAAATACGCAGTGATTCTGTCACCTTTTCTCTCATTCCATACTTCCTGAACAAAATTAGTTAGAAATAAATATAGTAAATTACTGTGTTTCATTGCTTGAATAAATGGAGAATGTTCATACCAAAAGGTAAAAAATAATGTAAGGTGGTATTCAATGGTTGCATCTTGTTTTCTCCGCTCTCGTGTATAACTTTGATACAATTTGTGAAACAAATCAAACGTAGCATATATCAAATCATCTTTTGTTTCAAAATAGCGATAAAATGCCTTTCTGGGAATGTTGGCTCGTTCACAAAGTTTGATAACTGATATTTCATTTATCGTCTTTGTTTGCATCATATCAATAAATACTTGAATAATATGTTGTTGTCGCATTGCTGATTCTTCTGTAACGCATTTTTTATACATAACATTTCCTCCCACCAATGGTTCTATGGTGTCACTTACCAATTATTTCAATTAGAAATCAAACCAAAGTTTTCTCTTGCCTAATCCCCTAAATCCTTTTTCATATCAATTTTTATCCTTTGGTTTTACAATTTGAAAATATGATTATAAATATTTTTTCATCAGCTCTTTCATTTCTTTTAATGCAAGCCCACGATGACTAATTTTATTTTTTGTTTCTGCATCTAATTGAGCAGTTGTTTTTTCAAGCTCTGGCAAATATAAAATAGGGTCATACCCAAATCCTTCCTCTCCCATTTGCTCCTCTGCAATGATTCCTTCAATTGTTCCTCTCGTAGTTAAAATTTCTCCATTTGGTAAGGAAGCTGCAATGGAACAAACAAAGCGTGCTGTTCTTTTTTCTTTTTCTACTCCCTTTAACTCATCAATAATCCATTGATTTTTTACTGTGTATGGTGTATCCTCTCCCATAAATCGAGCAGAATATACTCCTGGTTGCTTGTTTAAATAATCTACTTCCAATCCAGAATCATCGGCTAAAATAATCCCATCTGTATATGGACGAATTGCTTTTACTTTTATAATTGCATTTTCTTCAAAAGTAGTTCCATCTTCTACAATATCCACAGAAATACCTGCCTCTTTTAATGATAATACTGGAATACCTAAATCCTTTAAGATAAGACGGATTTCTTTCATTTTTCCTTCATTTGATGTGGCAAAAATAATATGTTTCATTGGCTTCTCCTTTTTATTGTTCTTCTTTTTGTTGCTTTTCTTTTTTTGGTGGCTTTGGACCTAAAAATTGATAGAAATAGGTTTTTAACATACCATTGTAAATTTTTCTATTTTTATTTGCTTTTCTTCCAATATACTTTTCTGTATCTTCATAAGAAGTTATGATATAGGTAGACCATGTGTCTAATGCCTTCATTCGTTCCCCAATGATTTTATACAATTCTGGAAGATTTTCTTTCTCTTCAATTCGCTCTCCATACGGTGGGTTTGTAATAATAAATCCATATTTTTTAGGGTGGCTTAACTCCTCTACACTACGTTGTTGAAAATGTATCATATGGTCTACACCAGCAAGTTTTGCATTTTCTCTTGCTAACTTTACGACTTCTCCATCAATATCATAGCCTTGAATATCAACTTCTACGGTGTCATCAATCATTTCATTTGCTTCATCTAATGTTTCATACCAAAGTTTTTTCGGAATTAGATTTGTCCAAGTTTCTGATAAAAAGGAACGATTCATTCCCGGAGCAATATTGGCTGCAATCATAGCTGCCTCAATTGGAAATGTTCCACTTCCACAAAATGGGTCTACTAATATTCTATCTTTGTTCCAAGGAGTTAGCATAATAAGTGCTGCTGCTAGTGTTTCACTAATTGGAGCTTTTGCAGTATATGGACGATATCCTCTCTTATGTAAAGAAACACCTGTGGTATCTAATGCAATTGTTACAATGTCCTTCATAAAAAAGACACGAAGTGGATAGGAAGCACCTGTTTCTGAAATAATATTTGTGTCATAACTTTTTTTCATCTTCTCTACAATAGCTTTTTTTATAATGGATTGAATATCTGATGGGGAAAACAGTTTACTTTTTACGGAAGAAGCTTTGGTTACCCATACCTTTGCATCTTCTGGGATATACTGTTCCCAATCAATTTCTTTTGTTTTATCAAATAATTGTTCAAAGGTAACGGCTTTAAAAGATGCCACTTTTAGCAATACTCTCTCTGCTGTTCTTAAAAATATATTTGCCCTACATATTGCCTCTGCATCTCCAATAAATGTTACACGACCGTCTTCCACACTACTAATATCATATCCCAAATCTATGATTTCTCTTTTTAATACTGCCTCCAATCCAAAATGACATGGAGCAATTAATTCAAATGTTTTCATATTTTATTTCCTTTTCTCTGCCTCATTGATTTCTATCTTTTTTGTACTGCTTCTATGTTATTTTTATAGTACAAACTATTTATAGTGTATATGAGCCTATTTTATCTGTCAACGAAAGTTTAAAGAAAACTAGCCAATGATAGCATTTACTATAATTGGCTAGTATTTTCTTTCCATTAATACATTCCTTCTATTTTCTTAAAAATGGTTTCTCACCTTGTATTTTCCTCTATATTCATGAAGCCCTCCAACTACGGTTATTCCATTGATTCCTAGTCTGCAAGCTTGTTTGCACACATCTAAACTGGAACTTCCCCGCTCACAGTAGAAAATAACTGGTATACTTTTTGGTAAACTACCTAACATAGTATGGATTCTTTCATAGGGCATATTAACAGCTCCATCTATATGACATTCATAATATTGACTTGGTGTTCTCACGTCAATTAACATACATTGTTTTTCTTCGAGCCACTTATCTAGCTCATTGGATGAAATCATAGTAAGTTTCATAAAACCACCTGCTTTCTTTCCATATGCTTTTCTACAATTAAGTTTTCTAATAGAATTTTTATGTAGGTATTTCTACATAAAAAATATTTTCTATTATAATCTATTATATGTCCACTTTGAAGTTTTGACACTAAAAAAGGCTACCACTTATCTTTTGGTAGCCTTTTTATCTCTCGTATGTTTCCTTTTCTTCTTTTGTTTCTATCACATTGTTAACTAGGTTGTTGTTTTCTCTTTTGAAATTGTTGCATCCATTCTAATTACAATCTGGTTTACAATTATCTTGTAGAGCTATTGTTAGAAGAATTGTTTGCACTGTTTTTATTTGCATTATTTGCATTGTTAGAGCTGTTTTTGCAATTATTTGCATTGCTTGCATTTCTAGTATTTCCTGAATTGCTTGCATTGCTTGCATTGTTTGCATTGCTAGCGTTTCTAGCTTTGTTTTGTTCCTTATTCATGTTTGAAGCATTTCTTGAAGCGTTTTGTTCATTGTAGTTTTGTGACATATCACTTACCTCCTGTGTTCTCTGTGTTTTCTTACACAAATAGTATGTGATATTCTCTCCATTCTATTCTGTTAATTTTTTCCTAGAGAATGTAAGATACTACCGCTTCATTATACTACGAATAAAATAAGAAATTCCCAAAATAATAAGTACTGGGATTGCTAACCATAGGGCTAGTTGCACAATTCCTATAATCACCATACCGATGATTACCATAACACCAATGGCAAGTAATGCAAGTAGCAATTTATGATACCATTTTAGTTCAGACAAACGGTAGATTTTTCTTTTTTCTGTTCCAAATAAATAGCTTTCACCACTATTATCCTCATCATAATAATTGGAAAAACTATCTGACTGACTCTGTGTTGTTTGCTCCCATCGAACATCATTAAATTCATTATAATCTCCATCTCCACCATTGGTATCAATAATGGTTCTAGCAATCATTCTAGGGTCTCCTAATAACAGCATAACTTCTTCTTCTGTTTTTCCACTAGCTAACTGCTCTCTAATATATCCATCATAATAATTTATATTTTCTCGGATTACTAATACCGACACTTCCCCCTGTAAGGCTAATTCTAGTTCTTCTATAAATTGTCTTCTTGTCATAGTCGCCCTCTTTAATATTAATATCTATTTTTATTGTTTTATTTTATCATTTTTTTATACTTACGTCTATGAAGAAGTTATTTATTTTTCATAAAATAAATATAACCAAATAGATT
>CAJFOH010000189.1 GCA_904395845.1 uncultured Lachnospiraceae bacterium | reverse complement strand
TCTTAGATTCCATATAGACAATAAAACCTCTGTTATTGATAGCAATAGCAGGGGTTTTTATGAATTATGAGGGAGAAGTTTACTTATTTTATTGGTTTGTAAGGATTTTGGTAGGGGGAACCTAGGAGTAACCTTTTGGTAAGTGTTGTATGTTCATGTAGAGATATGGTATGAAATATTGCATGAAAACATAAGGATAATAGGCTAGAGTATCTGTAAACCTAGATTTTCCAAAGAATCAACAATTTATAAAGTGTCTTGGCTCTAAAATTGATGATTAAAAAAAGTTCATTCATGCTAGTTACTTGAAATGTTTGTATGTTACAAAGTAGTACTTATTAAAAAACTAGGATTAGATTTGATTGGAAAGAATCCCCGTATATGTTTATGAAGATAGATGTTCAAGGAGCAAGAAACATTTAGGGTTTAATATAAGATTTTATAAGAAATGATATGATGAGAGCAAACATATGATATAATGGATATGAAAAAGCTATATGTCTATTGAAAAAATACAGGAATATTAAGAAACATGACAATTGAAGTTACATTATTCTTTAAAATAATGATATTATGATATAAGCAATATAAAAGAAAATAGAAAAATAATAGGAGATTTTATGGAGCAGTTAAAAAAAGGACAAGTATATGAAGGTGTAGTAGAGCAAGTAGATTTCCCAAACAAAGGAATCTTATACTACAACGATAAAAAGGTAATTGTAAAAAATGTAATACCAGGACAAAAGATTACATTTTCTGCAAAAAAGATTCGTAAAGATAAAGTAGAAGGACATTTCATCAACATGGTAGAGCCATCTCCACTAGAAACTGTGGAAAACCCATGCAAACATTTTGGAATTTGTGGAGGTTGCAGCTACCAAACATTACCATATGAAGAACAATTAAAAATCAAGGAAAGTCAAGTAAAACAACTGCTAGATTCGGTAGTATCTGACTACCAATTTGAAGGAATTACAAAAAGTCCAGTAGAACATGGATATAGAAACAAAATGGAATACTCTTTTGGTGACGAAGTAAAAGATGGGCCACTGTGTCTAGGGATGCATAAGCGAGGAAGTTTTCATGACATTGTATTTGTAGAGGACTGTCGCATTGTGGATGAAGACTTTCGAGCAATCCTTACTTTCGTTTTAAACTATTTTAGAGAAAAGCAAGTACCATTTTATAAAAAAATGAAGCATATCGGTGTGCTTCGTCATTTACTTGTAAGAAAGGCAGTAAAAACAGGAGAAATCTTAGTGGACTTAGTTACTACAACTCAACAAGCTCTAGATTTAACAGAGTTTGTAGATGGATTAAAAGCCTTATCTTTAAAGGGAGAAATCGTTGGAATTCTACACACATTAAACGATTCCTTAGCTGATGTAGTAAAAAATGAGAAAACAATCCTCTTATATGGAAGAGATTACATTTATGAAGAATTATTAGGCTTACGTTTTAAAATTAGCCCATTCTCCTTCTTCCAAACCAATTCCCTAGGTGCAGAAGTATTATACGAAATTGCAAGAAGTTACATTGGGGAAACAAAGGATAAGTTAGTCTTTGACCTATACAGTGGAACTGGAACAATCGCCCAAATTTTAGCACCAGTAGCCAAAAAAGTAGTAGGTGTGGAAATTGTAGAAGAGGCCGTAGAGGCAGCAAAAATAAACGCACAACTAAATAACTTAGACAACTGTGAGTTTATTGCAGGTGACGTACTAAAGGTCATTGATTCCATTACCGACAAACCAGATTTAATTGTATTAGACCCACCAAGAGATGGCATTCACCCAAAGGCGTTGGAGAAAATTATTGGGTATGGGGTGGATAAGATGGTTTACATCTCTTGTAAGCCAACTAGTTTAGTGAGGGATTTGGAAGTGTTACAGGCTACGGGGTATAAGGTAGAGAAAGCTAGGGCTGTGGATATGTTTCCGGGGACGGGGCATGTGGAGACGGTTTGTTTGCTATCAAAACTGAATAAGAAGTAACATATTGATATAAAGGTTAAGATGGGCGAGTTGGATTTGACTTCTGTGGAAAGCAAAGCTACTTATGAGGAAGACAAGGAATGTGTGCAGAAGCATACCGAACTTAAGGTCAGGGCTTTTCTTTCTGATATCCTCTCAAGAGAGAAAGAAGTACAGGACGTTAAGCAGGAGCATGGACGAAAAAGAAGGTAGCTCTCCTTTGACAGATAGTTGGAATGGCTTTGCCGATTTACTTGCGAATTTAATAGAGAAATATACGGCGGTTCTGAATATTGATAATCTTTCGGAGTCGCCGTCTTGTTTGGAGGAAGAAAATGTCTAGGACATTATTGAGTTAACAAAAAATCAATGGTATAATAGTCGTATAATAAGTGTCCAAAATCTATGCGTGAGTTGCTATTCTGCGCATAGACTATGTAGAACAAAAGTGCAACGCTCGTTGCAAAATTAGGAATGAGGTGTTCCGGTGAACAATTATAATGATATGAATCAAAAATCCAATATGATTATTTACACAACCGAGGATGGATTGACAAAAATTGAAACCACTTTTGATGGAGAAACCGTTTGGTTATCCATTGACCAGATGGCGGAGTTGTTCCAGAGAGATAGAAGCGTTATTGGAAAACACGTTAGAAATATCTTTAAGGAAGGCGAGCTAGTCAAAGAATCAGTTTGGGCAAAATTTGCCTACACTGCCGCTGACGGAAAAGTATACGATGTAGATTACTATAATCTTGATGTTATCATTTCTGTTGGCTATCGTGTAAAATCTAAGCATGGCACGCAATTCAGAATCTGGGCAACCAATATTCTCAAAGAATATATGAAAAAAGGCTTTGCCATGGACGATGAACGATTGAAGAATTTGGGTGGCAGTGGATATTTCAAAGAACTTCTTGAAAGAATCAGAGATATTCGTGCATCGGAAAAGGTATTCTATCGTCAGGTGCTTGAAATCTATGCCACTAGCATTGACTATGACCCGAAAGCGGAAATCTCCATTCGTTTTTTCAAAAAGGTTCAGAACAAAATTCATTATGCTATTCATGGACAGACTACGGCAGAGGTTATTTACAGCAGGGCAAATGCAGAAAAAGAGTTCATGGGATTGACCACCTTCGTTGGAAATCAGTCCACACTCAAAGAATCAGTTGTAGCTAAAAATTATCTAGATGAGAAAGAGCTTCGTGCTCTGGGGCAGCTCGTATCCGGTTATCTGGATTTTGCGGAGCGTCAGGCAGAGCGTGAACAGGTAATGACGATGCAGGACTGGGCAGAGCATCTAGATCGCATTCTTACCATGAGCGGAGAACAACTTTTAATAGGAGGTGGAAGCATTTCTCATAAACAGGCGGTAGATAAGGCTACGGATGAATATCGGAAATATAAAGCAAGAACGCTCAGTGATGTGGAGATAGATTACCTGAATTCGATAAAGATGCTGGAACTGAAAACTGGAGGCAAAAAGTAATGAATGTAGAAAACTGAAGGGGCTGTTGCACTAAATAATTCGTGCGGCAGCACTTTTTGGTTTAATAAGCAATAAATACCACCTGCTATGAAGGTGTGTTCTGGAAAGCTTTAGCTTCAAGAAAGAAAACCTACGTGTTATAATAAATAAATGTTCGCGAAAGCCCTTTAGGGCTAGCCTGTGGTAGTGATGCAAATGGCGAACCTTCAGTGGTTCTTTAGAGCCTGCTAGTACCACAGGCTTATAGCTGCTGAGCAAACCACCAGCTGAGCTTAACATCATAAACTTAAGAGAAAATACTAATTCAAGTCGTATATATATTTTTATAATCAGTACCACCTGCTTAGCCCAACATCATAAACTTAAGAGAAAATTCTAATTAAGTCCTATATATTTTTTTAGAATCAAAAAATTTTCTTAAAAATGCCCATAGATATCCCTTTACTTGATATGGGCATTTTTCAATCTCAAAAACTACTTTTTTGATTGTTTTTATATTTATTCGAAAAATTCTTTTTTCGTTCATGACATGGCATTTTTCTAATTGGTAAAAGATACATTTCTATTTCTTGCTGTAAAATCAAAATTAATTTTTCTCTTTTCCTTCGACTTCTTTCTAAGAAAATCTGTATCATGGAATCTTTTAATAATCCAATAGCAATATTTTCATTTGTATGCATGGGATATTTTCTATACTTTTTCGTGGTATTAACGTTGATACTAAGGTTAGCACTATGACGAATATCCTGTACCATGTTATAAACAAGTACTTGTGCATAAAAATCTTGATACACATAGATAGAAGATTTTCCTGTTACACTTTCTAGTTTTAATTTATTTTTCAACGTATGATATTTCTTTTCAATTTCCCATCTTTGGCAATAAAGCTCTTGTAACTCTTCTTTTGAGGTAGAATTAGAAAGCGATGTCATAAGCGTTAAATTTTTACCAGAAGGAAGTGTTATGTTTGAAATTCTTGTATGTGTTTCATGCTTTTCTTTCATCCATGTAAAACGCTCAGGATGTCGTTTTTTTATCTTTACCAAGCGAGGATAAGTATGTTGTAGGGTAACAAACTGATCGAGCGAATCCATATCTTCTCGTTCTTTTTTATAATCATTGGAGGATAACCGAAATAAATATTGAATTCCCTCAGCTTCTAAATAATCAATAAATTCGATAGAAGGATATCCTCTATCAAATAGAATTAAAACTGGTTGAACAAGATGCAAGTCTTTTAAATGTTTTATATTTTTCTTTGCTAATTCCGTTTCACTAACACAAATATGAGCAATTTCAATATTCAAATAAAATCCATTTAAAACATCGTAAATCCCACTTACTAAAGCACGTGTTTGTGTATTTTCAAGATATTTATTTGAAGTTTCACCAAACAATTCTCTATTTTCTTTGGAATTAGGAATTTCCATTTTACTCCCATCAATTGCGAGTAATAAAAATCCATTCCATAATTTAGGCTCTTTTGAATGATAAAAATCATACAAATATTCCTTGTTTAAATAAGAAAAAACATTTGGATTTAAACGCTTTCGTTGCTGAAGATAACCTTGTTTTGAGATTTTTATAGAAATTTCATTTTTCTCTTTAAAATATTTTCGTAGTTCCATATCGGTTGTAAGACCTTTTTTTGCAAGACAACATAATAGGATATCTTTTAGTGGCATTTTTCTAATACGTGAAAAGGTATTGTTATTATTTTGCCTTGCATATGGTAGTAGTTCATCACTTGATAATAACTGAATCAATTTTTCAAATCTTTTTTCATAAGTTTTTTTGTTCAACACCTCTTTTTTTTATTATAACACAGAAATATAAAAGTTCTACTTTATATAATTTCTTAAGTTTATGATGTTGGGCCCAACCGATAGTTTTACCTTTGTTATTATCCAGCGCCTAAAAACACTGGCTTTCACTTTATTTTACCTGTCTTACTCTTTTCCTTTAAATATCCCATAAAATTCAATACACTAATCTTTTATGGTATATTTACTAGCATATTTACATGATAGGCCATTTGTTTTTTAACAATTCTATAACTTTTTATCGTTATCCTAATAGCAATTATTCCGCACAACTTATTTCTCTATTGGGAAAAAAATTATGGCTCAACAGAGTTTCATCCCATAAAAAACAAGCTACAACTCTTTGTTTTATAAGACTTGTAGCTTTCTTATTTTTTATTTAAAATCGGTAAAGTTATTACACTCTTCTTCCTTTATTTTTCTAATTGCGTAATCCATCATATACCTCCTATTTCAAAGGAATAATTAACAATAATTTATTCCACACATATTAATATCTTCACAAACTTCAAGTTTTCAGGCTAAGACTGGGATTTGTTATTTTATGAACAAAGTATAATACTCGCCTGAAGCATTGTCCATAGAATGTTTTAGTTATTGCTTCAATTCATTAAATTGAGAAAAAAAGAACAGTGAAGTTGTTTATTCTTACAAAATAAATATCACGTTACACACAAAGAGCCGGAAAGTCTGCTGTTTATGCGACTTTCCGGCTTTCTATTTACTATTCAAACTCTATCGTTGCAGGTGGCTTTCCTGTACAATCGTACATTACTCGATTTACACCCTTAACTTCATTTACAATTCTTGTTGTTACTTTTCCAAGTACTTCCCAAGGAAGTTCAGCGCTTTCTGCTGTCATAAAATCGCTTGTTGTTACTGCACGAAGTGCAATCGCATAGTCATATGTTCTTTCATCTCCCATACAACCTACAGATCTCATGTTTGTAAGAGCTGCAAAGTATTGACCTAAGTTTTTATCTACGCCTGCCTTTGCAATTTCTTCACGGTAAATAGCATCTGCATCTTGTACCATTTTTACCTTTTCTGCTGTTACTTCGCCAATAATACGAATTCCAAGTCCTGGACCTGGGAATGGTTGTCTAAATACTAAGTATTCTGGAATACCAAGTTCTAAACCAGCCTTTCTTACTTCATCTTTAAATAATAAACGTAATGGTTCTACAATTTCCTTGAAATCTACGTAATCTGGAAGTCCTCCAACGTTATGGTGGGACTTAATTACTGCTGACTTTCCAAGTCCACTTTCAATTACGTCTGGATAAATAGTACCTTGTACTAAGAAATCAACTGCACCAATCTTCTTTGCTTCTTCCTCAAAGACACGAATAAATTCTTCACCGATAATTTTACGCTTTGTTTCTGGATCTGTTACACCAGCAAGCTTCGCATAAAATCTTTCTTGTGCATTGACACGAATGAAGTTTAAGTCGTAGTGTCCTTCTGGACCAAATACTGCTTCTACTTCATCTCCTTCATTCTTACGAAGTAAACCGTGGTCTACAAATACACAAGTTAATTGCTTTCCAACTGCCTTAGATAATAAAACAGCTGCAACGGAGGAATCTACCCCACCAGAAAGAGCACATAATACTTTTCCATCACCAATTTTTTCACGAAGTTCTTTGATTGTA
>CAJFOH010000188.1 GCA_904395845.1 uncultured Lachnospiraceae bacterium | reverse complement strand
TTTGCATTTACAGGGAATAAGTTTGAGTTTCGTATGGTTGGTTCTAGAGATTCTGTTGCAGAACCAAATGTTGTATTAAATACCATTGCAGCAGAAGCATTTCGTGAAGCAGCAGATATTCTAGAAAATGCAGATGATTTTAGTATGGCTGTGCATGATATGATTAAGGAATATGCGGCAGAGCATCAAAGAATTATCTTTAATGGAAATGGATACTCAGAAGAATGGGTGGAAGAAGCAAAGCGCAGAGGTTTGCCAAACATTACTTCTATGGTAGATGCTATTCCAGCGTTAGTAACAGAAAAAGCAATTAAACTTTATGAAAGTTTTGGTATTTATACAAGAGCAGAGTTAGAATCTCGTGCAGAAATTCAATACGAAGCTTATGCGAAGCAAATTAATATTGAAGCGAAAGCAATGATTGATATTGCAAGCAAACATATTATTCCAGCAGTAATTAAAGCAGTAAATACCCTTGCATTGTCTTTAACGAATGTAACAGCTGCTTGTCCAGATGCAGATGTTAGTGTACAAAAAGAATTATTAGTAGAAACATCTGATTACTTAAGTGAAACAAAAGTAGCTCTTTCTAAGTTAATTAAGGCAACAGAAGAAGCATCAGCTATTACTGAGGCAAAAGAGCAAGCACAAGCATACTATAAAAATGTAGTTCCAGCTATGGAGGCACTTAGAACACCAGTAGATAAATTGGAAATGATTGTGGATAAGACAATGTGGCCAATGCCATCTTATGGAGATTTGTTGTTTGAAGTGTAGTTAGTTGTAAACAATAAAAATAAAAATATAGTTACATAAAAATCCCATTACATAAAAAGTGTAGTGGGATTTTTTGTTATAAATAAAAAGGACAAGATAATAATAGGTTATATTAAAATTTGTATAATTTATATTAAAAAATAATTGAAATTAAATAATCAATTTGTTAGAATAAGATTATTAATGATATGGTCGTAAATGTGAAGTATAGACAATATATTTTGTTGTATCTAGCAAGTGATTTTTGTATTGTGAGGTGAAGGAACGGCAAAGGAAAGAGAAGGTTAATAAAAAGCAAAGGCAGAAAGTTTATTCATTAGAAAAAAGGAGAGGTTTACAATGAAAAAGTTTATGTGTGGACTATTAGTAATGACTAGTATTCTTTTAACATCTTGTAGTGGGAGAGAGGATGTAAAAGTAGATAATGAAACAAAAGAAGTTACCAGTACCGATGGAATTATTTGCAAAGAAAGTCCTTATTTTATGAAAACATTTGGAATTGCTACTAGTGAAGAAGGATATTATACTCAAAATTATTCATTCGAAGTAGATGTAGATACAAACCAAATAAATGAAGAAGGGGATTATATAGCATTTATAAGCAAGAAAACTGGAAAAGAGATTTATTTATGTAGTAAGTTAGAATGTTCCCATTTTAATGAAAAGGGGAAAATATTATCAAGTTGTAATGCAAATGTAAAATGTGTATTACCAGCTTCTATTAACTATAATGATGGTTGGGTTTATATACTAACTTATAATAAAAATAGTTATGACGTTACGTTAACAAGGTTAAGTGAAGATGGAAGTGTTCATGAAGATATTATGGTAGTGGGACAAGCACCTAGTATGTCAGGATATTATGAGTATGTATTTGTTAATAATGATATTTATATAGTAGATAATATAGAAGAAACAGGTAATATTTATTTGGATAAGATTGATATCAATAAGAAAGAAAAAAATACTGTTTTTTCATCAGAAAAAGAGGGAAGTCTTGGAAGTTTAAAGGTAGTAAAGGACAATATATTTGGAATACAAAATGAAAAACGAGGAGAAAGTCGTAAAAAAAGTATCATAAAGTATAATAATACTACTGGAGAGATGGATAGTTTGGTAGCAAATGATTTAATTATTTCATATACCATAGTAGATGAAAATACTCTTTATTATTATGTAGAAACAGAAGGATTGTACCGATTAGATATTAATACAAACAAATCAAAATTGGTTCGAGCCTGTGATGAAGAAACAAAAAGTGTACATTTGGCATATGATGGAACGTATTTATATATGGAAAATGAAATCAAAGGGTATCGATATAATGAAAATAGTATTCATCAAATTTTTGTGTGTGATTTAGATGGAAATATAATTAATTCCATTGGTATGGAGGAATATGAAAATATATTACCTGCTGCCTTTTGTGATGAATTCTATTTGTTTGCAACCCATTATTCCCATGAAGGACCACAATGGACATATATTAAACATGAAGATATAACGAAAAAAGATGTTACTTGGACCAATATAGAATAGAAAAGGGATGAACGTATGGGGATGAAATGGTTATTCAATCGAAATGTATTATTGGCAGGGATATTTATTTATATTATTCAGGCAGTCGTATTTCTAGGAATACAAATTGGGGATAGTGGTTTTGAACAGTTTCAGATGCAAAATAAAGAGTATAATGTGGTTTTGGAGTCTGTAAAACAGTTGCCACTAGAAGAAGGCGTTACACAAATAAAGAAACAGGCAATGGAAAACCCTACTACTCCCGTATTGTTGCTATCAGAAAAACTTACCTACTTATTAAACTATCCACAAAGTATTGCTACAATTTTAGAAAATAAGGAGAAGGTAGAGGCATTTAGTATTTTCCAAGAGAAAGATAGTTTTACTTATAAAAATATTTTAAAAACAGCAGAAGATTTTTCTAAGATGAAAGATGTTACATTAACATTAGAAAAAGATAGAGCCACAGAGAGTATGATAGAAAATAGCTATTTATCTTTTTTTGTATTTGCATTTGTTGTATATATTATTTATGAAATACTAAAAGAAAGAGAAAATGGATTATTATATATAACTCATACAATGAAAAAAGGACGTTGGCAGTTGTCTTATTATCGAGGGATTCATTTAATTGTAATTACCTTTTTATTTTACACCATATGTTTTGTAACCAATTTAGTTTTGGCATGTATGTGTTATGGAATTGATAATTTTTCTGGACATATACAGACCATACAAGCATATTCACAGTATCCAGTAGTATGCTCTAAAGGAATGTACTTGTTTTTATTATTGGTGAAAAGTGGGTTTGCAATTAGTGTTTTGATTATCCTTACTTATCTTACATTTACTCTCATACGAAGTAGAAATTTAGCAGTGGTCATTATACTAACGATACTATACATAGAAGCCCAGTTAATGAAAATAATACCTGTATATAGTAATTTAAAATTGTTAAGATATCTAAATGGAATGAGACTTTTTGATTGTACTACTTTTGATAAGGAGTATAATAATTTAAGTTTGTTTACCAATGTGGTATCATCATCTACATTATTTTTATTGGTACAAGTAGTTGTGCTTTTATTAGGATTTGTATGTTCCGTACTTGTATATCATAAACAATACCCAAAACAAAGTTATGCATTTCTTAAAAAAATTACAAAGCCAATAAATGATAACATGCAAAAATGGTTAGTGAAATTATCTTTTTGTGGAAAGGAATGTTATAAAGTATTAATAACACAAAAAGGTATTGTAATGATAGCATTTGCAATAGGAGTTTTTCTATGGATTTTTGGAAAGACAGAAGTGAATTTTCCAAATATGCAAAAGGAAATGGACAAAATATATTTAGAATATGGTGGAAGTAATTGGGAGAGATTTGATGCTTATGTAGAGGAGTTGGAGAGAACGTCACAAGAACTAATAACAAAGGCTGAGGAAATTATGGAAGATGTTAGAGCTGGAGTTGTAGGAGGAGAAAAAGTGGAGGAGGCGAAGGCCTTAATCGATCGGTCAGAAACCATAGATTACTACCTAAGAGAATTTTATAAAAAAATAAAGCTACGCCAACAATTAGAAGAAGAAAATAACATATCCATCTATATGATATCTGACCGTGGATATAATGAAATCATAGGTAATAATAGTGTATTTCGTGAAACAGTTATGATGTTTGTGTTAATTGGAGTTAGTGTAATTGTCAGTTCTCATATTTTTTATATAGAGAAAAAGGCTCATATGGAACGTTTACTTAGAAGTTCTAGTAGAGGGATTGTATGGATATGGAAAAGAAAAATAATCTGTGGATTAGCATTTATGTGCCTTTTCTTTCTTGGGTTATACGGAGGAAATCTATGTGCCTTAGTAACGACTTATCATCTTCCATATACAGAAGCACCAATACAAAGTTTGACTTTTTTATCAGAAAATAAGGTAGAAATCACCATTGGAAGTTATTTGGCTCTTACAATTCTATTTAAATTTATTATTATATGCTTTGCTACAACAATTACATTATATTATTCTTCTTCAAAGAGAATAACAAATGCCATGTATATTCCTTTGATTATAGTAGGTACTTGTATTGTATATGTTATAGTAGCATTTGCTCAGATAGTATAGTTATTGGTGGCAATGAGTATAATTTTATTTATTGTATCGGTACTAAGTATTTGGTACTGTTACAGAAATTGGTGCTTATAAGGAAAGGGGGATTATTATGAAATTAGAACTAAAACATGCAACAAAAACATTTGGTAATGTAGTTGCACTAAATGATTTTTCCATGACTTTTGAAGCTGGAGTATATGGAATATTAGGAGCAAATGGAGCAGGAAAAAGTACAATGGTTCATTTGATTACCGATAATATAAAAAGAGATTATGGCGAAAAAGGTGGAAGTATTTTATTTAATGGGGAAGATATTCTTAACATGGGAAGTAAATTTCGTAGCCTTGTAGGTTATATGCCACAACAACAAGGGTATTATGATGATTTTTCTCCAAAAGCATTTTTAACATACATTGCTTCAATAAAAGGAATAAAAAAGAAAGAAGCAGAAAAGCAAATAGATGAACTGTTATCAGTTGTGCATTTAACAGAAAAAGCCTATGACAAAATTGGTGGTTTTTCAGGAGGAATGAAACAGAGGGTATTGCTTGCACAAGCATTGCTTGGAAATCCTCAAATACTAATTTTAGATGAACCAACAGCGGGACTTGACCCAAAGGAAAGAATTAATATTAGAAATTACATATCTGAATTGTCAAAGAACAAAATTATACTATTTGCTACTCATGTGGTAAGTGATATTGAGTGTATTTCTGATAAGGTAATGCTTATGAAAAAAGGAACGTTAGTGACGGTAGGAACACCAAAGGAGCTAATTGAGGGAATGTATGGAAAGGTATGTGAGGTGATTTGCCAAAAAGAAGAAATACCCGATATGCAAAGGAAATTTAAGGTAGGGGCAATTAGACAAAAAAGTGATGGATTTGGGTTAAGAATTGTAGGTGATAATTTACCTGATACATTTAAACGAGTAAATGAAGATATTGATTTAGAAGATGTCTATTTGTATTATTTTGGTTAAGAAAGATGTCACTCTATTGTCATTATATTGCGTTTATATGTATGATAAAATAAAAACATTAATAAAAGTTCTACGATAACTGATAGTGTAAGAAGGGTTGACGACAGGGATAAAAAAAGGAGGGAAAAATTATTTTTACCGTCATGTTATTAAAGTATTGAGTATGATAGAATAAAAATGTTATAGCAGGAAAATTCATAAAGTTTTAGGAGGTAATTTGATGATAAAAAAATTATTAAAGTTATGTGTGGTTGGTGTATTAACAGTAAATATAGTGGGAACTGTTTTAACAGTATCTGCTGCTGTCTTTCCAGAAGTTAAAACTTGGTCACATGTTATGACAGGAATTTCTGCTACTTTTGAAGCAGGGCACAAGGGTACAGGAGATTGGGGAACTGATCCAAATAGAATTATTACACAAAGTTGGGTTGGATTACAAGAGAAAACAAATGGTACGGTAGAGTTTAGCTATTCACCAAAAGTAGAAACATCTAGTGTTGGACAATATGGTGCAAGTAAAGAAAAAGTAAATAATCCATTTACAACAATGCGTAAGTATTATGGATGGTATTATTAAATAGATAGAAATAAGAAAACTTGCTATAACAAATGAAACAAAACTGGAGGAGTATATGAAACGATATTTTTCAAATTCTGCTATTTTGCTATTCTTCTGTTTCTTAATGGGGGCAATTATTATGGCAGATTGTATTATGGCAGTGGGGTATGTCATCAAGGAGAGGGGAATTGCAAGTCAATTTTCAGATAATACCATTCGGTTTACGATTTTACAACCACAAAGCCAAGAATCTTTTTTATATGGAGAATTAAAAATATTTTTAGAAAATTGCCAAGAAAGAATTTGTTTTGTAAAAGAGGCACAAGGCAAACAAGGTGTGGAATTATACATAAATGAAGAAGATTACTTTCCTATCAATAAAGGAATGTATGGTGTTTGGCTCTCCGAAGAGATATATGACAGTTTGAAAGAAAAGAATAGCTCCTCCTTTTTTTATAACTATCAAGAATATAATGTATTAGGATATTATAAGGAAAAATTTTATAAAGATTTTGTTATTGACATGAGGGGGGAGTTAAGTAGAGATATCTCACTTGCTATGAATGGAACTTATTATTTAGATGGAAAGGAACAAACAGTAGGGGTGTACCATCAGTTAGTTGCAACCATTCAGGAAAAAAATCCATCTGCTCAAATTCTTTTAGAAGAAGAACAAGAAAATGGATATTTATTTACTAGAATGATGCAAACAGAGGATTCGTTGTATTATTTTCTTCAAATGGGACTTTTATTGTTTTTAAATATTATAAATTTCGGAAATATTGTTGGGTATTGGACAAGGGAAAGAAGGAAAGAGTTGTTTGTACGAAGGCTTACTGGTGGAACAATAAACGCTGTTTATGTAAAGATGATAATGGCTTTTATGTGTGTAGTAGCAACTGCCATGTTTTTAGGTTGTATATTTGGTGGAATAGTAGGAGCTTTTCTAATGCCTGTTACAGTAGAGGGAATAGGAATGGGAGTTTTTATGAGTATTCTACAAAGTGTCTTACTATTTTTCCTAGGTTCTATTGTTTTGTATAGGAACATTCATCTTCCTATAATTGAGTTGAAAAAGGAATAGTAAGAGGATAGATAAAATATGAAACATAGTTAAGGTGGAGACGGTTATGATACAACTAAAATATGCTTGGAAAGAATTGATAAAAAAGCCAGGAAGGTATGTACCTCTTTATATTCAGATTATAGTATCCATTGTATTGTTTTCCTTTATTGTAAAAGAAATAAATGCAATGAATCAGTTTCGTACAAAGCTAATGAATTATACACAACATAATACTATGTATGTAAGTAAGCTACAAGGGGATCCTATACTTGTTATGGATGAATTATTTTCAGAAACAGGAGAGGAACGTTGTAAAGAATTATATGAGTTTATAAATGAGAGAGGTTCTGTATATGTGCAAATGCCAGTATCAATATTAGTGTTTGGGCAGATACAGGAGACAATATTGGCAGTCAATAATAATTTTTGTGACCTTTATGACATAAAAATAACAGATGGTCGTACTTTTACAAAAGAGGAGTTATCTGGTGATTTACAGGAAAATGTGATTCCAGTTCTTGTAGGAGAGAAAAAAGCAGAGGAGTATCCTATTGGAACAAAAATAGAATTTAATAATCAGCAATTACAGGTAGTTGGTGTAATAGATAGTAATTCCTTTTACCTAACCCCATCAACAGAGAGGGGAATTAGCTACTTTACAGAAGAGATGGTTATGCCATGGATTCCTGATAGGCACATAAATGGAGCAAATGGCTCTTATAACGATATTAATCTTTATAATTTGTTGCAAATTGAAACGAAAGACCCAAAAGTATTAGATGAGATAATGGAAAAAGCGAAAGAGCTACACCTATTTGAATTATCTTTTATTTCCTATGAAGAACGACTTGGTGAACTGGATTATTACTATAAGCTTATGTATGAGAGAGAGTTTGCCATGCTTGGAGCAATTCTTTTGTATTGTATTGTTGGAAGTATCACAATGCTACTTCAATATATTAAGAGTAATATTAGACAATTTTCTATCCATATCCTTTGTGGAGCTAGAAAAAATGATATGATTACAAGAATGTTTCTACAAATAGGAATTCCAGTTGTAATAGGTATGATAATTGTTGGATTCGTATTTCAAAATAGCTTGTCATTGATTGCAGGAATAGTGTTTGGTGTGGGAGTATTGTTGTTAATTATGTTAATTCCAGCTTGGATTTGGAATAAAATAGAACTTAGCCAAATATTAAAACGATATGATTAGGGAGGGATTGCATTGAAGAGTGAAAGTAATGTTATAATTAAAATGGATAACATTCAAAAATCAGTAATGATAGGAAAGCGTAAGCTAGAAATTTTAAAGGGCATTAATTTAGAGGTAAAAAAAGGTGAAATGCTCGCCATTATGGGAGCAAGTGGTTGTGGAAAATCTACGTTATTAAATCTTATTGGTTGTCTTGACGTAGCAACAGGTGGAAAGTATTGGTTGAATGAAACCTTGGTGAATAAACGTTCCCAAAAGCAATTAGCAAATTTGAGAAATCAAGTGTTTGGCTATGTAATTCAAGATTTTGCTTTAATTTTAGATGGAACGGTTTGGGATAATATAACCATTCCTTTGGATTACAGCAAAAAGAAAATAAAAAAAGAAGAAATTATGGGACTTTTAACATCTTTTGGATTAGAAAAAATGAAGAAAACAAAGGTTAGCTTGTTATCAGGAGGAGAAAAACAACGAGTAGCTATTGTAAGAGCATTGATAAATCGACCAGATATTATACTTGCCGATGAGCCTACGGGTGCATTGGACTCTAAAACTGGAGAGGTTGTTATGAGTATTTTAAGAAATATTTGTAGTAGTGGGAAAACAGTTCTTGTTGTTACTCATGATAAAGAAGTGGCAAAAAAATGTGATAGGATTTTATATATGAAGGATGGGGAGTTGTTTTTAAAAGTATAAAGAATGTTTGCAAACCAATATTGGAATGAGAACATAACGAAAAACCTACTGTATAATCGGTGGGTTTTTAATTATGTAATACAACAAAATGCTAAATAACATTTATGTATTAAAGGATGAAAAAAGTTGATTATAGTTTAATAATTAATTAATATAATACTATAAAGTGTTGGGTTTTAGGAAAATATAATTTAATATTAAGGAGGGTTAATTGCAATTATTATAAAACAAAAAAGCTACGAGAGACCTTGTATTCATTTATTATAGAAACTACCCGTAGGCAAATAGAATTTGGAATTGATGCATCTGTATGTTATTGTATTGGAAGTGGGGAAAATTATAAATTTTTCAAATAAAAACGAACAAACTTTCTAAAATACTAGAAAAATATAAAATAATATGATATAAATAACACAAGGTGCTATGGTAACGGTAGGCGGTTTGCCCTCGGTTCTGTAACTGTAAATATTGCATTACAGGAAGGAGGAGCAATTTTTTTTGCAAATAAAAATCCTCCTTTCTGAATCAGTGAAAGGAGGGCGATTGTATGACAGATTACGAATTGTTATCTATCATGTTAATAATTCTAAACATGATTGTAATACTCTTAATCGAGTACATAAAACAGCAAAAAAATAGCCGCCCC
Source organism: uncultured Lachnospiraceae bacterium (assembly GCA_904395845.1). Taxonomy (GTDB): domain Bacteria; phylum Bacillota; class Clostridia; order Lachnospirales; family Lachnospiraceae; genus Fimimorpha. The sequence continues at coordinate 2,956 of CAJFOH010000188.1, read as the reverse complement.
TTCCCCAAGGTATATGGCTATTTTAAAGCTGTAACTTAAGGGCAACCGTCTACTGGTAGCACCCCTTATATTATTATACTATCACAGTGATAATGGTATGTCAACATTTGAATCAGTCAACTTATCAAATGTTTCATAGAGTTTCCTTCTTTCTTAGCCCTCTTGTATTCTTCTCAACTAACTTCCTTGCCACCATAATTTGATGTCCACAGCCTAAGCATTTTAGTCTAAAATCCATTCCTACTCGTAAAATTTCCCATTCGTGACTTCCACATGGGTGAGGCTTTTTTAATTTTACAATATCACCAATTTGATAATCCACCTTAATTCCTCCTAAAAACATCTAGTTTATTTATATCAAATAAAAAAAACAAAAATAATATTCATAAAATACCAATCTTACTATGGTGCTTATTATATACAAACAAATGAGAAATAGCAATAAAATTAAAGTATAAAATAGAAAAAGATTCAATTAAAGTATAAAATAGAAAAAGATTCAATGGATAAATTGTTAAATAAAAAAACTATTCATACGGTTGGATTTTACCCTTAAGTATGAATAGTTTTCTATCAATATGTTAGAACATAATCTACATATAAATTACTTTAATGCATTTACAACTTCGCTAACCATTGTCTTTACAGCAGCGATACCACCACCAGATAAGTACCAGCTTTCTGCATCTAAGTAAATAATTTTACCGTCTTTTGCTGCATTTGTACCATTTACAAGGTCATTGTTTAATGTTGTTTCTGCAAGAGTTGTTCCACCTGTTACTGTTGCACGGTCAACAACGAATAAAATATCTGGATTTACTTGTGCAATGTATTCATAACTTGCTTCTTGACCATGAGTGGAAACTTCAATGTTTTCATCTGCAACCTTTACATTAAGAACGTCATGAATAATACCAAAACGAGAACCTTTTCCATAAGCACTCATAGAACCATCATTTGTTAAAATAATTAACCCTTTTTTATCTGTTGCATCTGCAAGTGCTTGACCTTCTTTGATTAACCCATTGATTTCATCTAAGTGAGTAGTAAGCTCTTCTGTTTTTCCAAAAATTTCAGCTAAGTAAGTAGCATTCTTTGTAAAATCTTCCATATAAGTAGCTGCATTTAAGTCAACATAAACAGTTGGAGCAATTTTATTTAATTCATCATAGAAGTCTGATTGTCTTCCGCTAATAAAAATAACATCAGGTTCAAATTCAAAGATACCTTCCATATCTGGTTCTTTAATTCCACCAGCATTTGTTGCTGATTCGTATTCTTTTAATGAATCAGGAAGAGAAGCAGTAGGAACTGCAAATTCAGCATCAACACCTAATGTATTTAGTGTATCAAGAACACCCATATCAAATACAACAACTTTTTGTGGGTTAAATGGAACAGTAGTTGTACCTTTTGAGTGAGTAATTGTAACACCTTCGCTAGAAGCATTTGTGCTATTTTCTTCAGTTGTAGATTCTAAACTTGTTTGTGGTGTAGAGGATTGTGTGTTGTTAGAGGAAGAAGAACATCCTGCTAATAATCCAATGGCTGTTATTGTGCATAGTGATAATAATGTTAATTTTCTCATAATAGATTCTCCTTTACTTTTTACATAGTCATATGTGTGTGTATGTGCAAATAGTATGATATCCATACTAGAATTGCTGTAAGATAAATTATTCGTAGTATAAACAAATACGTTTTCCGTTGATTGTTTCTACTTGAATGTCAATTCCATAGATTTCTTTTAAAATAGATGGTTCAATAATTTCATCGGTATCACCCTGACAAATAAGTTTTCCATCTTTCATTGCTATAATGTAATCTGCATAGCAAGATACAAAATTAATATCATGAATAACAACCATAACACTTTTTCCAAGTTCATCTACTAAACGGCGAAGAACTTTCATAATTTGTACTGAATGGTGCATATCCAAGTTGTTTAAAGGTTCATCTAGGAAAATATATTCCGTATCTTGAGCAATTACCATAGCGATAAATGCCATTTGACGTTGCCCACCACTTAACTCGTCTAAATAGCGATGTTCCAAGTGATGAAGTTCCATATAGGAAAGTGCTTTATCAATAATTTCGTTATCTTCTTTTGTTAAGTTTCCTTGGGAATAAGGGAAACGACCAAAAGAAACAAGTTCACGAACCGTTAATCGAATGTTTAATGAGTTTGTTTGTTTTAGAATAGAAAGTTTTTTTGATAACTCCCTTGTATTCCATTTTAAAACGTCAACATCATCTACAAATGCCTCTCCACCATCTCTTGTAAGAGTACGGCTAATAAGAGAGATTAGTGTACTTTTTCCAGCACCGTTACTACCAATAAAGGCAATAATTTTTCCTTTTGGAAGTGTTACAGATACATCATCTACAACAGCTTTTTCACCATATTTCTTTACCATATGTTTGGTTGAAATCATCGTTTTGCCTCCTTAAGCATTAAATAAATAAAGTAAATACCACCAACAAAGTTTACGATAACGCTAATGGTTGTATTAAATTCAAATAGTTCTTCTACAAGAAATTGTCCAAGAATTAAGGAGAACCCGCCCATAAGAAAAGCACCAAGTACTCTCCATGTATGGTGATAAGTTTTAATTAATTCTCGTGATAGACTGGCTACTAAAATTCCTAAAAATGTAATAGGACCAGTAAGTGCAGTAGACACAGATACTAATACTGCAGTAACCATTAAGTTTTTAAATACCATTTGTTTGTAGGAAACACCAAGATTAATTGCTAAATCTGGTCCTAGGGCAATGGCATCTAGCTTATTAAAATCTTTCCATGTAATGATAATTACAATAAGTAAAATTATGATTGAAATTGTTAGCAAGTCGCTATTAATATTGTTGAAACTTGCAAACATTTTTCCTTGTAAAATTAAAAACTCATTTGGATCAAGGAGTACTTGCATAAAAGTAGAAAGTCCACCAAATAA
>CAJFOH010000187.1 GCA_904395845.1 uncultured Lachnospiraceae bacterium | reverse complement strand
GATAACATTCCAAAAAATTCAATTTTAAGGGAATTTATTGATGGTAGTTGTTTTCACGTATAAAAATACTTTACAAATAAGAGAAAACGTGGTATAAACGTATGGTGAGTAAGACGGATGGTCGCGGCTGTAAGTACGAAAGGTTACAGGTGAGGAAAGTCCGGGCTTCATAGGGCAGGATGCTGGATAACGTCCAGTGGAGGTGACTCCAAGGCTAGTGCAACAGAAATATACCGCCACATTTGTGGTAAGGGTGGAAGGGTAGCTTAAGAGACTACCGCCTAGTTGGTGACAATTAGGGCATATGTAAACCCCATCCGAAGCAAGACCGAACAGAAAGCGTAAAATGGCCCGTTTGCTTTCGGGTAGGTCGCTAGAGCCTAGTGGCAACAATAGGCGTAGATAGATGATCATCTAAGACATAACCCGGCTTATAGTTTTGCTCACATATAATATCCCAAGGTAGCCCATTTCCCAACATAGTAAGGGATTGGGTATTCCAACGGATAAATAAAAAGGATAGAAATCCTTAGATAAAAATGTAACATAGATTTATGTTTATAATGACATATTAATAAATAGTAGAAAAGAAGAAACTTTGTAAAACAAGAAAACCTTTAAAACGCAATGTTGAAGGGTGAGGATTTGTAATAAAATCTAGACAGGTTACAAAGTTTCTTTTCTTATATAAGTGTAGAAAGGCAATAAAAATAGTAGGAGGTGATGATGTGGCAAAGAAATGTTTTTTCAACGCTTACAGTTATTACAAAGAGTGGCAGAAAAGAAAAATTTTAAGTAGAGAGTTATTTTCTAATAATAGTTGCAAAGAATATAAGAAAAGGTCAAGCCTAGAACTTGCTCTTAAATGTTAGAAAGAATATCTAATGTTTAAAAATCGTGTCCTAGGTATTGACCTTTATTTTTACTCTGTTTCTGCTTCAGAAGTAAATTGAATTCCTAATTTTTTTAATGTTTTAATATCCACAGGACTAAGCATTACAGATGTGTGTAACTGACATCCTGCAAGTTTTGGAAGTTGTTCCAATGCTTTGGCAGCATATTCATTTTGTGTAGCACTAATGGATAATGCGATTAACACTTCGTCTGTGTGTAGACGTGGGTTTTTACTTCCTAAATAAGAAGTTTTTAATGTGTTAATAGGTTCAATAGCAGTTGGTGAAATTAGATGCATATCCTCTGGGATATTACCTAATTGCTTTAGTGCATTTAGTAAAAGTGCAGAGCAACAACCTAATAAATCAGTTGTTTTACCAGTTACGATAGTTTCATCATGCAATTCAATGGCAGCCACTGGCCCAGATTGTGTTTTTTGTAATTCTCTTGTAGTAGCAACAACCTTTCGGTCTAGCTCAGTAATTTGAGCTTGTTCCATTAGAAGTTGTAGCTTAAATACAGCGTCTTTAACATTCTTTCCAGTTGCAAGAGCATTGATTTCATGGAAATATCTACGAATAATTTCTTGTTTAGAAGCTTCTCTACAAACTTGGTCATCGCAAATACAAAAACCAGCCATATTTACTCCCATATCCGTTGGAGATTTGTATGGTGTAAAGCCATAAATTTTATGGAATATAGCACTAAGGACAGGGAATGTTTCTACATCACGATTGTAATTTACAGCAGTTTTTCCATAGGCTTCTAAATGGAATGGATCAATCATATTTACGTCATTTAAGTCAGCAGTAGCAGCCTCGTAAGCTAAATTTACTGGATGCTTTAATGGAATACTCCAAATAGGGAATGTTTCAAATTTTGCATACCCAGCATGAATTCCACGTTTGTGTTCATGATATAATTGGGAAAGGCAGGTTGCCATTTTTCCACTTCCAGGTCCTGGTGCAGTTACTACTACAAGTGGACGAGTTGTTTCAATGTAATCATTTTTTCCATAGCCGTCTTCACTAATAATGTGAGGAATGTTGTTTGGATAGCCTTCAATGACATAATGGATATATACTTTAATTCCTAAATCTTCTAAACGTTTTTTAAATGCATCAGCACTGTATTGCCCAGAATATTGGGTAATTGTAACGCTTCCTACATATAATCCTTTTTCTTCAAAAAGACGAATTAAACGAAGAACATCTTTGTCGTAAGTAATTCCAAGGTCTTCACGAACTTTATTTTTTTCAATGTCATTAGCACTGATAACAATTACCAATTCTGCTTGTTCTTTTAGTTGAAGAAGCATATTTAATTTACTATCTGGAGCAAACCCTGGTAATACTCGAGATGCATGGTAATCATCAAATAATTTTCCACCAAATTCTAAGTAAAGTTTGTTGTCAAATTGGCTAATTCTTTCCTTGATGTGTTCTGATTGCATTGATAAATACTTCTGATTGTCAAATCCGATTTTCATTGTACCTTACCTATCCTTTTCTTTTATTTTTTCACAAAAGTAAGGAATGTTGCAAAATAATTTTTCTCACAAAATGTAGTGGAATAAGATTGTATTCACTACAAGATGTGGGGAAAATATTACGATGCAACATCCTTGTATCCTTATGAATAGAATTATTATAGTTAACAATTACAAAAAAAACAACTAGAAATTAAAAAAATAATAAGGAGATTTAAAATTTTGTCATATGTGCTTGAAATTTAAAAAAAGAAAAGGTGGGATTTTAGGAAAAATATCATATAAAATTGGAAGGGAAAGGAAGTGGAAAAAGGAATAAAAAAAGTAATAATGAATGAAAAATGATATCAGATAGTAATCTGTTGATAAAATAGTATAAAATATATTGATATAATGCTTGTAAAAGACTTGTTTTTAAGGAGATTAGTTGATAAAAAATATAAAAATAGGAATAAAAAGTAGAAAATAATAAAAGTTATAATGATAAAAACAAAATAATAAAAAATTATATAATGTGTAGTGGAGAGGGGAGAGAAAAGTTATGACATTTGTACATGAAAGAAGAAGTACAAGAGAGGAATTTCCAGAATGGGAATATTTAACAGAAATAGGTGTTAGGAATATGTTTGGTAGACCATTAGAAAAATGGACAAGGTCATTGGTTGTAGATAGAGAACGAAAGCATTGACTATCAAGGTAAGTGCTTTGGAATAAAATGATACACAAATATATTTTTATCTAACGCTAAATAAAGAATATGGAGGTTTATTATGAAGAAAAAAAGAATATCTATCATTGCAACAGTATGCATGACATTAGTAATTGTCATTAATGGCTTGGCATATTGCACACTTGATAACTACAAAAGTTGGGTAGATGGTTTCTTAAAGATAGAGAATCCTGTATCCATTCAAAATGAGTTTCAAGTGGATAATGTTACGATGGAAGTCACAGAGATACATCGTATCAAAGATACAATAACTGTATCGGCAAGCTTTAAAAATAATCAAGGAGTATTTCCAGAAACATTTAACAATATTGGCGATTTTTCCATAGAAGTTGACGGAAAAGAGATTTCACTAGGAACAGCAGGATTTTCTTATAACATATCTTCTAATAGAAAAGATCTCGATATGGCACTTGTATTTTCGTTACCAGAAGAAACAATAGGAAAAGAAGTTTTATTTAAAGCAAAGTATATAAAACAAGAGCCATTGGTAGAATATGTTGAAAGAGATTATTCATTAGAAACAGACTTCACATTAGGGCTATCCGATGTAAAAGGAGGATGGGAAGAAACAATTACCATACCTGCCGAAGAAAATAATTATACTACCTGTGCATTAGAAGAACCATTTGTAACAGATGTAAGTGATATGGAATATATGTTCCATGATGTAATAATATCAGAGTTGCCACTAATTATAGTGAATGGAGAAAAGACAGAAATGTTTAGTACTAGTTCATATTATTCTTCTCAATATGGAAAGAAAGTAGAAATCGAAGATAGTAATGGAAATAGAAAAGAGATACTAGGTACTATAGATAATGATAATAACTTAATTATTTGTCTTGAAGATGGAGAAGATACAAAGGATATAAAACAAATTTATATGGATAAAAAGCCTTTATTATAATGTATAGGAGGAGATAACTATGAGAAAAAAATTAAGTGTATTAGTTTTAGTGACATTATCTGCATTATGTATAATTTCTTGCACTCCTACCAATAATAGCGCAGAAACTAATGCTGATAGTAAAAATCAAACACAGGAACCAATAACAACTATTTCTGATGAAAGCAATAGTAGTACAGAAGAATCAGAAAAGGTAGAAGGGGACAATACAGAGATACTCGTTAATGGTAAAACACTTACAATTTTGAAACCACAACAAGTAGAAAGATATGATAAAGGTGTTACAAAAGTGGAACATTTAAATCAGGAAGCAGTGCTTATACTGGAAGACTATGAAAAACAAAAAAAGGTTTCCAATTATGAAGACATCATTTTGGACTATTATAATGATGAAAGTGTAAACCTATTATGGACATCAGAGAAGGATGAATTTGCTGTATCTATCTGGATAAATGATAAGATTTATCCTTATTCCTATGGCAGATTTGGTTCTTTTACAGAGCAACCATTTGTTATCATAAAAGATATTAATAATGATGGGAAAAATGATATATTAAGCTACTGTTTCCAATATAAAACAGAGTTACGTCAAGATGTGTATCTTTCCCAACCAGATGGTAGCTATATGGAGTTAGGGGATATTACATGGAATCCAAATAGCGAGGAAAAAACATTTGAATTTTCTGTAGAATATAAAGATAATTTTATGGTACATATACAAGCACCGGAGTGTGAAATTGATGTTACAGAACCAATAGGAGAGGAACTACAAGATGTGTTAAAACAGCTTGGTGTATATGAAGAAAATGGGACATTAGTAGAACAAGGACAAAAACTGATATCAAATCAGCTACAAGGAAAAGGGATTACTTATGCAAAAGATGACAATGGAAAAACTTATGTCATTTATGATGCACCAATTAGCTTAGGTTATTCCGATTATCATTTACCATATGGATTTCAATTTGTATATATGATTGGAGATAATCAGTATCAATTAGAAAAAGTGAGTTTTATAAAAGATTAGAAAAGAGGTAGATATAAGATATATATTTAAGGTTTTTTTCAATATATTACCAGTCATTATTTCTGTATTTATTTGGAATGCAGTATATACATATAATAATTATGAAACAATAGAGAATATAAGCTATACAAATATGATTGGTTATATTTTACTTACAAATAT
>CAJFOH010000186.1 GCA_904395845.1 uncultured Lachnospiraceae bacterium | reverse complement strand
CAGATACATAATACTGCTCATATTTAGACTTTATATTCATCATAACAATTTTTGCTTCTGATAAAGGTAAACTGGAATTTCCAATGGATAAAATATAAGTATCTCCAAAACTAGGAAATATTTGTATCTTGCTATTACATCCACTAAGGAAAAGGGAACTTAAAACAAAAAACATAACTGTACAATACAAAAGAAGCGATTTATATTTTGTATTTTTTATATTCAATTCCATCTAGTTAACCTCTTGATTTTGAGTAATTATCGGTATAGATAACCGTTCCACTTGTTGCAATTTCTTTTAATACTTGGATAACTCCATCGTCTTTATAAGATTTACAAATGTAGTTTGCAATTTGTTTTGTTTCTTCTCTAGCATTTTCCACTGCAAAGCTAAATTCTGCCTGTTTTAGCATTTCAATGTCATTTAACTGGTCACCAAATACACAGGTCTGTGATTTCTTAATATCTAAAGCGTCTTGTAATAAATCAATTGCAGCTCCCTTAGATACATCTCTATCCATAACATCAATCCACTCTTTTCCAGCTACAGTTACTTTTAATTGCTCTCCCCATTTTTCTGATAGTGGAGTAATTAATTCATTGACTCTATCTTCATCATACAATGAAATTTTAATAATGTTTGGTATTTTTGTAACGTCTTCAACTATTTTAATATCAAATCTATAACCTGTAGTAAGCAAATCTAAAAACTTAGGACTACCATTTTCTACATAAATATAGCTTGGTGTAGAAACAACAATTGGCCCTTTATGTAATAAACGTATATGCTCAATCAAATTGGTAGCTACTTCTTTCTTGATTTCATAGGAAAATAATAAGCGAGAACTTGTTTGTATGCTAGCACCATTATCACTAACAAAAAATATACTATCTTTTACAGGTTCAAATAGCTTGATTAAACTTGTAAAATGTCTACCACTTGCTGCTACAAAATAAATATGTTTTTCTTTTAGTTGTTTAATTAATGGATAAATGGATTCATTTATTTTATCAGAACCATCTGCAACTAATGTACCATCCATATCAGAAGCAATTAATTTAATCATAGTTTATTTCCTTTCCTTATAATACATAATTTTTGCAATGTTTATTTGTCAACGTTTTTATTAATATTGTTTTAAAATTTCTTGTAGTATGGCATCCACTGTTTCTGTTGTGTACGCTCCATATTTTTTTACACCATCAGCAGCATGTGCCATTGCATAGGAATATTTTGCTGTTTGTAACATTTCAATGTCATTGAAATTATCTCCAAAGACATAGGTTTCATCAGGAGATATTCCAAGTATTTGTTGCAGGTTTGATAATGCAGTTCCTTTATTTGCTTTTTTATCCATAAAATCCATCCATTTAAGTCCTGATACAGCTACGTTTACTTTATCACTCCAATTGTTTTTAAAATATTCTACCGAATTTGAGATTGAATTATGCTCAAATACAGCAACCTTTAAAATCTCATCATCAATCTGAGATAACTTCGATACAGGGGTGATATGATAGTGCACAACATCTCTCATATGTGACTCAATAATATGATATTTGGGACAAACATAGGCAGTATCCTTGGCATTTACCGTTACTTCGCATCCTTCTCTATTTTGAATATCATTTGCAATGGCAATGGCTGTGTCATAGTCCATAGGTATTTTTGATACTATTTTGTTTTGATGCATGGTTAACGCCCCATTTTCACAAATAAAGTATAGACGTTTATTTAAGTCATTCCAAAGTCGATATTGGTTAAAATACTGTCTTCCACTAGCACTAACAAATATAACACCTCTATCTAGCAATTGTTGCACGAAAGCTAGTGTATGGCTAGAAAGTTGTTGTGCCCCATTTAGTAATAATGTTCCGTCTAAATCACTTGCGATTAATTTTATCATACAATCCCCCTATTCATTTCTTTTAATTTTTGGTACAAAGCACTGACAGGAAGCCCTACTACATTATAGTAATCTCCTTCAATTCCTTTGATATATTTTGTGCCAAAAGAAGTTTGGATTCCATATCCACCAGCTTTGTCTTTCCATGGATATATCATCTCCTTTTGATTTGCATCCCATTGGGCTGTTTGAACATATGCCTTGATTTCTTTTTCAGTCATAGGGAAAAAGGAAACTTTTGTTACTTCATAAAAAGAAGTAATTGTTTGTTTCTTTTGAAATGTTTCTACAATGGTAACTCCTGTATATACAAAATGGCTATTTCCTTGTAAATCTTGAATCATACGAAATGCTTCTGATTCATCTTTTGGCTTCCCTAAAATACGGTGGTTGTCCCAGACGATAGTGTCTGCACCGATAACAATGCTATTGTCTTGATTACAAGTATTAGCCACATCTATTGCCTTTTGGCTAGAAAGTTGGATTACAACTTCTTCTGGTTTTGTTTTTGTAATCGTTTCATTTATAGTACTTGACTGTATCGTAAATGGGATTCCCATTAATTCTAATAATTCTTTTCTTCTTGGTGAATTTGAGGCTAAAATAATTGGTATGGTATTCATAATATGATCTCCTATAATGTATATAAAAATTCTTCAAAGCAAACGCCATCTTCTATTGGAATCTTCCATCGTTCTGATTGTTCAATACATTGCTTTACAAAATGACTTGCCTTTTTAACTCCAGAAATTACTGTTTGATGTTTCATAACACTTCCCATAACAATAGAGGTAAAGATATCACCAGTTCCTGGACGATTTTCGCCTACTTTTTCTTCCTTTATTACTGTAACAGGTGCTTCCCCATCTTTTATATAATTGTAAAAGATACCATCAACAAAAACTCCTGTAATAATAATAATTTTAACACCAAAGGTTTGTAACTTTTTACAGATTTCTTCTATCTCTTTCTCACTCCAGTTGGTTTTGTATGGGGTATTTGTTAAGATGCATGCCTCTGTAATATTAGGGGTTAATATATGGGCTTTTTTTACTAATTCTTTCATTTTTTCACAGTGTTCCTCTGTAAATGATTGATATCGCTTTCCATGATCGCCCATGACAGGATCTACTACGATTAGGGTATCTTTGGCAAATGAGGTAATAAAGTCAATTACAATATCAATCTGCTCTTTTGAACCTAAATATCCAGTTAAAATTCCGTCAAACTCCATTCCGATTTGCTTCCAGTGAGAGATATATTCAGGCATTTGTTTTGTAAAGTCTTCCTTAAAACAATGAGAATATCCTGTATGATTGGATAAAATAGAGGTTACTACTGGACAACACTGTATTTTCATTGCAGAAACAATAGGAAGTATTACAGAAAGAGAACATCTTCCATAACCAGATAAATCGTTAATAACAGCCAATTTCTTTTGTGGATTTCTTTTCATAATTTCCTCCTATTTATCACGAGATTCTATGCAAATAAAAATTCCTTCCTCCATTGTAATAGATCCGTATTCTTCTACTAT
>CAJFOH010000185.1 GCA_904395845.1 uncultured Lachnospiraceae bacterium | reverse complement strand
TTACTTCTGGATATTTTTCTCTATCCACCTCACTCATAAACATCTCTAGTGGACGTGCGCACATGGAATAATCTCCATATAATGCTTGATAAATAACCAACTCCTCTCGTGTTTCTGAATGGTAGGCAACTCCCACTACTTGATATAGCTTTTTCTTAAAATGATAATAAAATTCCCCTGCTCTTGGTTTTTCTCTATACTTCATATAAAACCCTTTCTTTTCATCTAACGATACTATATTTGTATAACTGTAAATTCTATGAATGTTATTCACTCTTTCTCTGCTATGAGTATATCTTATTTTATCCAAAAAGACAATAAAAAAGAAATACTCTTTCCTCTACATTTTGTAGAAAAAAGAGCGTTTCTTTTCTATGTTCTTCCTATACTTGTATAACGCTTCCTTCAAGTATAGAATATTCCTATGAATTAAATTTTTACAACAAATTTTCTTTTAAAAACTTTTTTAAACAGCTTCGTTAGAAGAATTACGTTAGAAAAATTTCGTTAAAAGAACTTCTTTAGAAGAATTTCTTTAGAAGAATTTCTTTTTCTTCTTCTCACTACTTTTTGCACTATCACCCATAGTTTCATCAAATTTTCTAAGTGCTTCTTTTTGTTCTTTATTTAAACTTTCTGGTACTTTTACTACCAATGTAACAAAATGGTCACCACGAATGGATTTATTTCTTAAAGATGGTACACCTTTTCCTCTTAAGCGAACTTTTGTATCTGTTTGTGTTCCTGCCTTTACTTCATATTCTACTTCTCCATCTACAGTAGGAATACGAATGGTTGCTCCAAGAGCTGCTTGTGGGAATGTAATTGGTACTGTTGAGAATATGTTGTATTCTTGACGTTTGAAAATAGGATGTTGGGAAACAGCTACTTGAACAAGTAAATCTCCTCTTGGACCACCATTTACTCCTGGTTCTCCTTTTTCACGAATACGAATACTTTGACCATTATCAATCCCTGCTGGAATTGTTACTTGAATCTTCTTTCGACTACTTGTGTATCCCGTACCACGACAATCAGAACATTTTTCTTTTACAATCTTACCTGTACCATTACAATCTGGACAAGTTTGAACATTACGAACCATTCCAAGAATGGATTGTTGGGTATAAGTTACTTGACCTCTACCACCACACTTTGAACAGGTTTCTGGATGTGTTCCAGGCTTTGCTCCTGAACCATGACAAGTGTTACATTCATCTTTTAATGTAAGTTCTAATTCTTTTTCACAACCTGAAATTGCTTCTTCAAATGTGATTCTTACAGAAGCACGAAGGTCAGCTCCTCTCATAGGACCATTGCTTCTTCCTCGACTTCTTCCACCACCGAAAATATCTCCGAAGATATCTCCAAAAATATCTCCCATATCTCCACCAAAATCAAAGCCACCAAATCCTGAACCTGCGCCACCTGCACCACCATCAAATGCAGCATGACCAAATTGGTCGTATTGTTGTCTTTTTTGTGGATTGCTAAGTACATCATACGCTTCTGATGCTTCTTTAAACTTTTCTGCTATAGCTTCATCTCCAGGATTACTATCTGGATGGTATTGTTTTGCTAACTTTCTATATGCCTTTTTAATGGTTGCATCATCTGCATTTCTAGGTACTCCTAGTACCTCATAATAATCTCTTTTCTCTGCCATGGAAAATCCTTCCTTCTTTATATAATAGAAAGAGTGCTATATGGTGTTACTCTTGCAATGAGAATAGCACTTATATAACACACTTTCTAGTTATTATTGCTTCTAATCTTAAGTAATACTAATACCGTATTACTTATCTATGATTTACAATTTTGTATTTGGATTTGAAAATCTATGATTATCATATCTAGATTTTCAAATGATTTTTTATCTAGGATTATGAATCTTATACTTCTTTGTAATCTCCATCAACAACATCGTCTTGGTAAGAAGCACCAGCACCTTGTGTTGCATCTGCTCCATTAGCAGCTTGTGCTTGTTCATACATCTTAGCAAATAATGCTTGCGCACTATTCATAAGTTGTTCTTTCTTCGCCTTAATGTCTTCAACATCTGCTGGACTCATATTTTCTGGGTCAGCTTTTTCTACTGCTTCTTTTAATGCTGTTAAATCTGCTTGCACTTGAGTTTTATCGCTTTCTGCAATCTTATCTCCAGCTTCTTCTAATGCTTTTTCTGTTTGGAATACCATAGAATCTGCTTCATTTCTTGCATCGATTGCTTCCTTACGAGCCTTATCTTGTGCTTCAAATTCTGCTGCTTCTCTTACTGCCTTTTCAATATCATCATCTGACATATTAGAACCAGCGGTAATTGTAATGTGTTGTTCCTTACCTGTTCCTAAATCTTTTGCAGATACATTTACAATACCATTTGCATCAATATCAAATGTTACTTCGATTTGTGGAACACCTCTTCTTGCTGGTGGGATTCCATCTAAACGGAATTGTCCTAATGTCTTGTTATCTCTAGCAAATTGTCTTTCCCCTTGAACTACATGGATATCAACTGCTGTTTGGTTATCTGCTGCTGTTGAGAATACTTGACTCTTCTTTGTTGGAATTGTTGTATTTCTTTCAATTAATCTTGTAGCA
>CAJFOH010000184.1 GCA_904395845.1 uncultured Lachnospiraceae bacterium | reverse complement strand
TTCTTCTAACGTGGAATGTTACTTGAGTAGAAGAAACTACATTTAAACGACCGTATAGATCCATATATGTAAATGTTCTAAATGTTTCCATCATAGCTTGTTGATTGGCTTTTGTATGGTATGTTTGTTCTACAATGTAATCACACTCTGCAAACACCTTATCTACATCACCATGGGTAGTGCAATCACTTGCACAAAGATTTCTCTTATTATCTGCACCTACTTCACATAACGCTTTCCAGTTATCTTCTGGGTGAACTAAAATTTCATTGTCTTTTGCCTTTCTAAAGTCAAGAAGTGGCTCTAATACATTATATGTTACTTTAATTAACTTTAATGCTTTTTCTACTGCCTTTTCATCTTCACCAGCAACAATAGCTACTGCATCTCCAACAAAACGTACTCTTTCATCTAAAATTAAACGGTCATATGGACTTGGTTCTGGATAAGTTTGTCCAGCCATAGTAAAACGACTTTGTGGTGCATCTTTATAAGTTAAAATACATTCAATTCCTGGTACTTTTTCTGCAACTGTTGTATTAATATCTTCAATTAATGCATGTGCATAAGGGCTACGAAGAATTTTTACAACTAAACAATCCTTAGGTGCAATGTCATCGGTATAAACTGGCTTTCCAGTTACTAAAGCCATGGCATCTTTTTTTCTTATTGGTTGATTTACTGCCTTCATATTATTCCCCTTTCTTCCATGCGAAATAATTCTTGATTGCACGCAACTGTCCCATGTATCCAGTACAACGGCATAAGTTTCCTGCAAGATATTCTTTGATTTCTTCATCAGTTGGATCTTCTAATTCATTCTCCATTGCTAATACGTTCATGATAAATCCTGGACTACAAAAACCACATTGTTCAGAACCTTGATCTGCTAAAAATTCACCAAATTTGCCTGCTTCTTTTTCAAGTCCTTCTAATGTAGTAACTTTCTTTCCATCTACTCTTGCTGCTAATGTAGAACAAGATAATACTGGTTTTCCATCTACTAATACTGTACATAATCCACAGTTTGAAGTTTCACAACCTCTTTTTACACTATAACAACCTTTGCTTCTAACATATTCTACTAAAAATAAATCTGGATCAATCTCATCTACGATTTGCTTTCCATTTAACCAAAACTTAATTAACATATTATCCTCCATTTTTAAGTGTTTTCTTAAATCTTTTTAAACATATAGTTTTGCAAATTTTTTATTTTTCTTCTGCTAATTTACATAATCCACGATTTACTAAAACACCTGTTAAATGTTGTCTGTATTCTTTACTTGCTCTCATATTACTTCCAAAGAAAATACTTTCCTTAGCAAACGTGCTAAATGCAGTTCTTTCTTCTTCGCTATGTAAGTCTTTTACTAAATTATTTATATCTTCTACTAATGTAGCTCTTGTTGGTCTAGCACCAATACTTGCAACAACTCCTTTATCTGTCTTTGCTACTGCACAAGCAAGTACAGGAAAATCTGTTGCAGAATTTCTATGAGATAGATACACGACTTGTCTGTTATCTTTTTTAATAATTACACGAACTAAAATATCTCTATCATAAGGCATATCAATAAATTGCTTTAATGGAATTATTCCACCTTGAAACATTTCAACGTATGTATCCATAGCAAGCAAACAAGTTAAAATGTCTGAAAAACCAAATCTTCCATATACACTTCCACCTACGGTTGCACAATTTCTAAACTGTACCCCTACGATATGTCTTGTTGCTTCTTTTAATGCACCATGAAAATACTCATGAAGTCCTTTATGAGTTTCTAATTGACGTAAAGAAACCATTGCACCTATGGAAAATGCCTCTTCTGTTTCCTCTATCTTATCTAATCCTAAATCAGACAAATCAATGGCTGTTTGAATTTGACGATTTCCCATCTTTAGCCAAACAGTACCACCTAACACTACACTTGTTTTTTTCTGATTTAACTCATATGCTTCTTCTAAACTTTTTGCTTTTACATAATTTCTTACAGAAAACACAAAAACTCCTCCTACTTATCCATACTGGAAACATAATTTCTTATCTATTATATCATAGAAATTTTGGTTATGCACTAATTGTTTTTTTTTCTACAAATTTCACTTTCTTTCTTTTTATTCTTTCTAGTTATTTTGACAAACTTACTATACCATTCATAGATTATAATATGGATATATTAGCACAAAATATAGAAAAACTACCTAATTTCAAAATCAGAAATTACGTAGTTTTTTCTAATACATATTTACTAAAAGGTAATCACTTTATTATTATTTTATTGCCTTTTCTTCTCTTTTTGGTAACACTAAATTTAATACACTAGCTACAACAAAGGTTGTAATAATACCATTTTCTGCAAAAATTTGTCCTACCCAGCTTGGAAGTTGTGCAACCACTTCAGGAACATTTCCAATTCCTACTCCAAGTCCAAGAGAAAGAGCAATAATAAGACCATTTCTATCATCAATTTTTTCTCTTAATAGAGAACGTAATCCACTAACAAAAATCATAGAAAACATAATAACAGCTGCACCACCAAGAACGGATTGTGGCATTACACTAAATAAAGCGCTTAACTTTGGAATAAATCCCATTAAAATAAGAAATACTGCACCAGTCATAATAGCAAAACGATTAACTACTTTTGTTACTACAACTAAGCCTACATTTTGTCCAAAGCAAGTATTTGGCATTACACTAAATAAAGATGCAAGAACACTACCAAATCCATCACCGATTACGCCTCCAGACAATTCCTTATCTGTTGCTTCTCTATTTAAACCACCACTTGCAATTCCTGCTACATTTCCTATGGTTTCAACTGTTGTTGCTATGTACATAATAAGCATAGCAATAATGGCATTTAAATTAAATTCATACTTATAAACCATTGGTTTTGGTAAACTAAACCAAGCCGCTTCTTTTACTTGAGTAAAATCTACCATCCCAAGACAAATGGATGTAATGTATCCAACTATAATTCCAATTAATATAGATGAGATACTTAAAAAGCTTCCTGAAAATTGTTGTAATATTACTATAACTAAAACAACAATTGTTGCAACTAGTAAATGTTTTGGACTACCAAAATCAGCACTAGAAACTCCACCACCAAAATACTTAACTCCTACTGGAAGTAAAGAAAGTCCAATAGAAATAATTACTAAACTTGTTACTACATTTGGAAATAACTTCTTTAATGGTTGAATAAAAAATCCTAGCACCATTTGTACTAGACCACCAATTAAAGAGGCACCCATTACCGTTCCATATCCATATTGAACTCCAATAGCGCTAGATGTTCCAATAAACCCAGAACTTGTTCCCATAACAATTGGAAGTCCTGCTCCAACTTTCCAAACTGGATATAGCTGTATTAATGTAGCTGCACCTGCAATAAACATGGAGTTTTGAATCAAAACTGTTTTTGTTTCTAGTGGCATATCAATTAGTCCAGCAATAATAAGTAATGGAGAAATATTACCTAAAAACATTGCTAGTACGTGCTGAATTCCTAATGGAATCGCTTGAGTTAATGGTACTACACCATCAAGTTCATAAATAGATCCTTGCTTCTTCTTATCCATTTGTAACCTCCATTTGTACAATTAAATTTTAAATCCAGTTAGGATAGTACCATAAACCGACATTTTTTTCAATATTTTTCTTAAATTTCTAACATTATTACAAAATTTTTATTTTTTTCTCTTAAATCTCTATGTTTTTATTATTTATCTTTTCAAACATCACCGTATTTCTTCCACCACAAATCATTCCAATGCTAGCGCTATGATTATCATTTAATACATATTCTTTTACTAAAATCTTTTCATCTGTATTAAAAAAAGAAGCTGCTTCTAAAATAGCATGTCCTTCAACTGCTCCACCACCAATTGTACCTACAATACGTTTATCTGGGAACACAAACATACGACTACCTACTCCTCTTGGAGAAGATCCTGACTTTTCAATTATTGTCACTAATACCCCTTCTTCTCCATTTTCAATGCACTTTTGTATCTCTAAATCAAATGGTGACTCTTTTTTTACATTTTTTACTTGTATAATTTGTCCCATAATACTAACAGCTATCTCCTCTGGAGTTTGAGCATAAATATTT
>CAJFOH010000183.1 GCA_904395845.1 uncultured Lachnospiraceae bacterium | reverse complement strand
TTCATTTAAAAAGTTTCTAGGATCCATGGTGTATCGAATTGCCTCTTCTGATGCTTGTACCCAGTTTGGTGCACTTTTTACTTCCCACTTATTAGCACTCCAACTAAAAGAACCACTAATTGTTGTTGATCTCCAACCAGATGTTTTTTGCGTTGACTGGATAAGGTTACGACCTGGAACAAGCTCTGTTCTTCCATTTTTTAATGTGGTTGCATCATCGGCAAAACATTCCTCCCATGTAAGACCTGTGTTAAATGCTACAAACTGCCAATTTGGATGCTTTGCTTTTAATGCATTTAATGCTGCATGATAACTTTGTGGAAAAATATCCTCAATCTTACCACTAACTCTGCTACTTGCTGCTTGAGTGTTTTTATCCATCCACCCTTCTACAAGAATACCTATTACAACAAATAACACAACTGCTACAACTGCAAGGTTACGTTTCTTAATTTTTTTCTTCATACTATTTTTTCTAGTATTCAACGTATTCCCTCCTATCAATCTTATCTTCCTAATTATATATTTCTACACATTTTAATTCAATCCAGTACAGTTTCCCTGCACTAAGATTTCCTATAAATTACATATCCATTTTTATCTTTTTCTTTTACTTGGTATAACGCTTCATCTGCTTGTAAGTATAGCGTATTAAACGATACCGTGTTTGAATCATTCTCATTTGAAACAATTGAAATTCCAATGGAAGCACTAACTACAATTATCTCTTCTCCTGTGTGATAACTCTTTTTTAAATGATCAATAAATAGTTGAGCTTGATATTCTGCTTCCTTTACTATTGTATCAAAACTTCCTTCCTTTTGCATAAATACTAAAAACTCATCACCACCAAGTCTTCCTATAATTGCGTCTTCTTTGCAATATGTCTTTAGAATGGTACTAATTTCTTTTAATACTTTGTCGCCTTGATTGTGTCCCATTTTATCGTTAATTTGTTTAAAATTATCCAAATCAACTAAAAATAAAATGGAAAATTGACCTTTTTTCGCTACACATAGCCTTTCATTTATCTTTTCTTCAGATACTGTTCGATTATATAAATGAGTTAATAAATCTCTCTCCGCTTGGTAGCGAAGTTTTAGTTGCTCTACCATTTTTTCATCAATATCAAACACTGCTACTAATACATTCAAATCATCTTTTGCATCATTTTCGGTTAAGTAAATTTTCACTCTCCCCCATGCGTATCCTTGTTTTTCTTTCTTATAAAAACGGAAATCTAGACTATAATTGCTAATGCCATGTTCCAAATACTCTTGATATAGATGCTCTCTTTTTAATGTTTTTAATAACTTTTGAGCATCTCTTGGGTAAATACGCTCTGAGATTAATGTCTGTATTAAAGTTTCATAGTTTGTAGTATCTATAAGAAAACTATCATTCTTTGCTATGATTTTATTATTCTTTAGTTCTACATCAATCCAGAAAATAGAATCTAAAATCATTGCTTCACGATAACTTCGTTCTTTTTCCAGACGAATTTCATCTTCTTTTTCCTTTGTAATATCTTGAATGATACCAATAATTGTATCTTCTTTTCCTATGGATTTTCCTACGGATTTTTCTTCAGATTGAACACGAATTAAAGTGACTCTTTCCCAAATATAAAACTTTTCATGTTCTTTTACCTTTATAGTACAGGATGCTTCTTTTGCCCCTTGCTCTACTTTTTTGTACACTTCTAATAATGCCTGCTTGCTTTCTTCAAAAACAATAGACTCTACAATAGATTCTGGTGCATTTTCCACTACTTTATCTAGATTTTGAGAACCTCTTCCTTCCGTTTCAAAAATCAATTGCTTTGTTTTAAAATTATATGTAAAAATATGTAATCCACTATATTCTAGTGAGTATCGCAAAATCTTATCCTTTAACTGCAATTTTCTTATTAAAGATTGACTTTCATACATAGAGAGAAACAAATGATTAAGACATAAAGTAATAATAATTCCTGAAAATAGCAAAATTACTATAAAACTCCAATTTTCCATTTGGAACATTGGAAGAATTTCAAAGGTCCATTCCTGATTTCCTATTTCAATTGGAAGTTTTATTTTGTATTGTATTAATCCACTATGAGTACTTACTACTTCTATTTGTTGTCCATCTTTTTCATAAGATATACCATATCCATATCCTTGTTTTTGTAACTCTTTTAGATTCCACGCATCTAGCAACTGATTTAAATCTAATACTATGGTAGAAAATCCTAAAAACTCTCCTGTTTCTTTTGAAAATATAGGGTTTTGAATTACAAAACCTTCTTTGTTTTGCAATAGTTTATATGGACCACTTACTACGACTGATTTTGTTTTTATTGCTAACAAGGCATCTTCTTTTCTATTCTCATCCAATAACACACTATGCCCTAGTATCTTATCGTTATTCTCCTTTGGATAAGCATATGTAATACTTCCTTGTTTTAGATATTGAACACTTTCTATATTAATATTATCATCTAAATATTGTACCGTCGCATAAAATGCTTCTTCTGATAACTCTCCATCCAACATCATAACTTGAATTTTTAATACATCAGTTTTGTCTATAAATTCTTTTATTGTAGTTTCAATTCTTTTACTATAAATTTGCGCCATGTAAGCTGCATCATTCTTTTTATGTTCTATTACTTTAATTACTTGTAATATCGTGCCTCCTATTGTTAGAATTAGACCAATACTTATAATTATAATTTGAATTTTTCTTGTTTTGTTATAAATTTTGTTTTTCTTATTCTTAAAAATAATCATATTCTTTCCTTTAATTATAGTATTTTTATTCCATTTTCAATATATGATACTGGGATTATAACATATTTCCTTACTATGTCAAGTAATAGCATAAGAAAAACATACACACAAAAATACCCTAGTGGAGTTATTTTTACTAGGGTATTTTATTTAACTTAAATTTAATAACCGTATCAACACGCGTCTTAATTCTTCATCTTTTCTACAAGCCATTATGATTTGCTCTTCTTCTTTTGATAATGTAATAGGCTCTTCCTGTTTTTCCTTATATCCAAAGGTATATAACGCATCTTCAATATGATATAACTGACATAAGACCATAAGTGTATCTGCATTAGGTTGTGTTTGTCCATTCTCCCATCCATAAATTGTTTTTGGAGCTGCCACAATATTGTGATCCTTTAAAATATCAGATACTTCTTGTACCGATAATTGACTTAACTTACGGTGATACTTTAACATTTGTGCAATCTTTGGATTTTTCATACTTTTCACCTCTTAACATTTATAGTAAATCAGAGCATTTATCTTGTCAATATACTGTTTTTCTTTCTTCGCACATTTTATATTGACTTTCTCTTTAAAAAAGAATATTATAGTTTTATAATTAAATTTTTCTCATTTTCCAAGAAAGGATGATTTTCATTATGAAGCTTTCTAGAATTATTCGCCTGTATGTTCAAGCAAATAATCTATCCATTGAACAGCTTTCTATCCATACAAACATTCCCCTTTATAAGCTATTGCCAAGCTGTACAGCTGAATTTACTGCAACAGAGTTACTAGATTTTTGTAATTACTGCAGTATTTCTCCAGAGGTTTTATTTCAAATTACTTCTTTATTAAATTATTAAAGGATTGTCTATCTTTCAAATAAATTGTCTATTGACTAGAATTTTTTTTATGCTATACTAATGATGCAGAAGCTAGGGGAGCCATTGGCTGAGAAATGTAAATTGACCCTTATTACTTGAACCAGGTAATGCTGGCGTAAGGAAGCAGATATATTTATCAATCCCCTCCTGCAATTTTTTATTCAAGGAGGCTTTTTTTATGTTAAAATTCTTTTTTACAGAAACTGTAAACAGTTGGGATGAGGTTGTATATTTTCCTACTTTACCAGGATATATATGCATTCTCCTTTTTATTGCCCTGCTAATTTTCCTACTCACACGTTTTCTTAAGCAAAAGCAGAAGAAAATAACGGTAAAGCAACTTTCTACTTGTGGAATAGCCATTTCTATTTCTATGGTACTATCTGTTATGAAGCTATTTGAACTTCCAAATGGTGGATCTATTACTACTTGTAGTATGCTATTTATCTGCTTTATTGGATATTGTTATGGAATACGAATTGGTCTAGTAGCTGCTATTGCATATGGAACATTACAGTTTATTTCTGACCCATATATGTATAGTATTCCTCAAATTCTGTTGGATTATCCACTTGCTTTTGGGGCACTTGGATTATCAGGTATTTTTTCAAATAAAAAATATGGATTATACTTAGGTTATATTACTGGTGTGTTTGGACGTTTTGTATTCTCTTTTCTTTCTGGTATTTTATTTTTTGCTCATTATGCCCCAGAAGGAACACATGTAATCATCTATTCTCTTACTTATAACGGCTCCTATTTATTCACTGAAGCTGTAATTACATTAATTATTATTGCTATTCCTCCAGTATCCAAGGGATTATCTATGATGAAAAAGGAAGCCATTTCATAGAATGTACTTTTAGAAAATACTTTCTATGAGAATTTCTTCTAAATAAAAAAGATTATTTTAAGTATATATAAAATTATGTATAGAAAAACCTCCAAGTTATCTCTAGCTTGGAGGTTTCTTTGTATATTTATTTTGGAACTCCCACTCCATTAGTCACTTGATATTTAATGGAATTTTGGATTACTATTCCATTGTAGTTCCAGTTTAAGACTCCTTTTTCTACATAGTACCATGTTCCATTTCTTTGTGCTAACCCTGTGTAATCCCAATTCAGCACTCCTTTTTCTACATAATACCATACTTCATTTTTTTGCACTAGCCCTGTGTAGTTTTGGTTT
>CAJFOH010000182.1 GCA_904395845.1 uncultured Lachnospiraceae bacterium | reverse complement strand
TCTAGATCTTCTAACTGACTAATCACCGTATTACCATTTTGATAAAGGAATAATGTATTCTTATTTATATCTTTATAATAAGTTACAGGTGTACCCATTTGCTTTCCCACTTCGTTTACACTATCTTCTACTTCTTTCATCATGATTTCCTTATCTAATACCATAATATTATTTTCAAACAACTTAATGCTTGATACCATTGCATTATTTAAACTTTCATTTTTTCCAGCATATAAACATACAGTAGAAGATAGTGTAATTAAAATCATAGTAGATAAAATACAAACACTTGCAAGACCTGCTCCATTTTTTTTCATGCGAAATATCATATTAGAAAGGGCTATAAAATTCTTTGGCTGATAATAAAAATTTTTATTCTTTCTAAGTAGTTTTAAACATACAATACTACCAATAATAAAAAGTAAATAAGTTCCTATTATGACAAATATACCTGCAACAAAAAAGGTAACCATGGAAGTTTCAACTGCTTTAGTAGTAATAGCAAGATAATACCCATATCCTAACGAGCATACTCCTATGAAAGCAAACATTGCTTTTGCCTTTGGCTCTTTTTCTCCCTTTCCTCCTTCACTTAGTAAGGAAATAATAGGTTGTTTATAAATGCTAATGGCATTACTTACAAATAATAATACATGTAGAAGGAAAAACAGTACCATGGTACTTACAATGGCTTTACTGGTAATTTGATAACTACTTCCCTCTACATAAGTAATGAACTTCATTAACAACAGAAAGCTAATCTTTCCTATTGTAAGAGTAGCAATTATTCCTAAAACGATACTAGATACTGCTAATATAAAACTTTCATAACCATTTATAACTACCATATGTTTCTTTTCTAGCCCTAATACTCCATACAAACCAAATTCTTTTTTTCTACGTTTCATTAAAAAGCTATTGGCATAGATTAAAAATATTATGGAAAAAATTCCTACTAACCATACTGCAAACATAAATAATAACTCGAGCGTTCTACTTTGTGGAATTCCATTCATTCCTGGGTTGTAACGTAATATTTGAAACATTGCAAACATAAATGTAGTGACGCAACAAGCAATAAAATAAATTCCATAAGTTTTTCTATTCTTCTTTAAATTTATAAGGGCAATTTTACATAAAAATAATTGATTAGCCAAATATCTCACCCCCATTACTAAGAACAGCGAGAGTATCTGATATTTTTTGGTTCATTTGTCCAATGGTCATATCTCCTCGATAAATTTGGTGGAAAATCACTCCATCTTTCATAAATAACACTCGCTTAGCATAGCTAGCTGCCATTGCACTATGGGTAACCATAATAATAGTTTGATTTTTATTATTAATTTCCTCAAACAATTCTAACAAATGTTGGGTTGCCCTTGAGTCCAATGCACCTGTTGGTTCATCCGCTAGAATTAATTTTGGTTTTGTTATAATTGCTCTTGCCACTGCTACTCGTTGCTTTTGCCCTCCTGATATTTCGTATGGGTATTTTTCTAGTAGGGATTCAATTCCAAGTAACTGAGCTACTGGCTCTAATCGTTGTATCATTTCATCATAAGGCGTTTTTGATAATACTAAGGGAAGTAAAATGTTATCTTTTACGGAAAAGTTATCAAGTAAGTTAAAATCTTGAAATACAAACCCTAAGTTTTCTCTACGAAATGTAGAACGCTCCTTATCTTTTATATCATTTATATTTTTTCCATCTAACATAACAGTACCTGATGTTGCTGTATCAAAGGAAGCTAGTATATTTAAAAGAGTGGTCTTTCCTGAACCAGATTCTCCCATAATTGCTACATATTCGCCTTCTTCCACTTGAAAATTCACATCAGATAAGGCTTGATACTTAATACTACCAAATCTTGATGAATAAATTTTTTTCACATGCTCTACTGATAACAATGACATATCTATTTCCTCCTATTTGTCTTATTGACTCCTATTTTACTATCTCTCATTTCATCTATCCATAGATGTTCCTTACATTTTACAGAGGAAACCTTACATTTTTGTCACAAAACCTGTTAAAACATGTTCCATTCTTTCCCTGAAAAGCGTATCCTTACCTTTGTCCCTTTTTTTACCTTGGATTCTACTTCTATGTGATGTCCTAATTTTTCCAATATTTTCTTAGATAAGAACAAACCAATTCCACTAGCCTTTTTATACTCTCTCCCATTCCAACCAGTATATCCTTTTTCAAAAATGCGTTTTATATCTTCTTTTGGAATTCCAATTCCAGTATCTTCTATTACTAATGTATATTTATCTTCTTCATAGATAGATATTTTTCCTGCTTGTGTATATTTTAAGCTATTAGACAGTATTTGCTCAATAACAAAAGAAAGCCACTTTTCATCTGAAATAGGATTTATTTCTATGGTATCAATAGAAATTTCAATTTTCTTTTGAAAAAATATAATTGCAAATTTTTTTACTGCTTGTTTTACAATGGTAGCTACATTTACAGATTGCAACACAAAATCTGTTGTAACTTCTTCCATTCGAATATATTGCAATACCATATCCACATACTGTTCAATTTTAAGCATTTCTGCTTCCATATCTGTGGTAGAAATCCCTTGCAATTCTTTCTCCTTTAACAATAATTGCATTGCAGAAATGGGTGTCTTTATTTGATGAACCCACTGAGTATAGTATTCCCTTTGATTTTCATAACGTGACAAAAATTCTTTTTCTCTTTTCTTCTTTTCTTCAAAAATATATTCTATCATTTGTTGATAACAACATTCTACTTCATTCCTTGCAGTTGGTAAGAATATTTCGTCTATATTTTTCTGTTCCCTATTTCTCTCTAGTTGGTCGCACATATTCTTCATTTTTATTATGTCATATATAATATAAACCACATATCCAATCCCTAGTAATTGAATGGAATATAACACAGAATCCAATGGTTGATTATACAACCACTGAACAAATAGAAATAATGCACTAATAACAACAAAGTGAAGTAACTTCCATTTTTGATTTACTATATATTTTCTCCACATATTTCCTCTTTTCATACCATTTCTTTTTTCTTATTTTACCTAGTCTTGTAAAACCATATATCCTTGTCCCTTTTTTGTTTGAATAAAATTGACAAGTCCATATTCTTCTAGCTTTTTTCTTAACCGATTAATATTTACCGTTAATGTATTATCATCTACAAAACTTTCATCTTCCCATAAAGCTTTCATTATCACATCTCTTGAAACAATGGTTCCTTTTCTTTGTAGTAGGGTTTGTAATATACCAACTTCATTTTTTGTTAAATCAATTTTTTTATTGTTATAGATTAATGTACTTTTTCCTAGTTCTAGGATAGCTCCTCTATGCTCTAGCATTGTACTTTCTTCTTTATAAGAATAGGTTCTCCGTAACAATGCTTGTATTTTTGCAATGACTACTTCCAAATGAAATGGTTTTGTTATAAAATCATCTGCCCCCATATTCATTGCCATAATCATATCCATATGCTCAGAGTGGGAGGAAATAAAAATAATTGGTAACTGGGAAATTTTTCTAATTTCACTACACCAATAATATCCATTAAAAAATGGTAGTGACACATCTAATAATATAATATGAGGTTTTTCTTTTAAACATATATTTAGTACATTAGAAAAATCTTCTACAACAACTGCTTCCATTTTCCACTTTTCTATACTGCTACAAAGAATTCTTGCTATGGTACTATCGTCTTCTACAATCATTACTTTATACATTTCTACTTCTCCCCTTTATCTCTTATTTCCTTGTGTGTCTTACACTAAACTTTCTTTTCATTCTAACATCCATCCCATAATTGTCAAGTTGCTTTATAAAATAAAAATATTTTTTGTTATTTATAATTTTTTTTATATTTTCCCCATTTTTTATGTATTTCCTCGTTATGTTCTTAAAAAAATACAAATTAAATATAGACTTTTTTGGATTTTATGGTATAATAAAACCATAGTAATTATTGAACAACACTTATCATATGGAGGTTTTTATTATGAACAATACACAACAAGTAGAAAACTTAGTAAACATGTTAGACGGATATGCAGAACAAGGTGGACACCACTTAAACGTTAACGTATTCAACAGAGAAACTTTATTAGATGCACAAGCACATCCAGAAAAGTATCCTCAATTAACAGTTCGTGTTTCTGGATACGCTGTAAACTTCATTAAGTTAACAAAAGAACAACAAGACGATGTAATTAGCAGAACATTCCACCAAGGAATGTAATTATAAAAAAGAACTTTGATGGTAAGTCAAAGTTCTTTTTTTGTTGCTCTCTTTTGTTTTATATACTATACTATATAAGTAAAAGATACATAATTACTATAATAATTTATGGAGGTACTATTTATGACAATGGAACATACTACTATTTGGAAAGACAGAAAACATTTTATGTGGTTTCCATTTAGTTTTACAAAATATGAAGTGAAAAATGATCGTCTATACGAACAAGAAGGTTTATTTAATACTCATTATGACGAAGTATTATTATATCGAATTGTTGATTTATGCTTAACTCGTTCATTTGCTCAAAAAATATTTGGAACAGGTACAATTATCTTATATACAAAAGCAGACTCTGACAAAGAAATATACTTAAAAAATATTAAAAATCCTATACAAGTAAAAGAATTATTATCAAAAACAATAGAAGAAGTTCGTGACAACCGAAAATTAGTTGGAAAAGAATTTTTTAATAGTAATGATATAGATGATGATATGGATATGTAACACCTATAAAACTTACATTAAAAATTTGAAAATATATAGAAAAAAATGAGGGAATGTAGAAATTATACCAATCTACATTCCCTTACTTTTTAATTATTTATTTGTTAGACTATATTGTTAGCATCTGCATCATTGGATTCTACTTCATTGTTTCTTTTTCTAATGCTTCTTTTTCTGACGTTTCTTTTTTCATTTCTCTTCTTCGCTTAGATATAATACCACCCATGCGACCTGACTCCTTGGCTGTTAAACATCTCCAACCACCATCTATCACCTTTGAAAAAAGACCTAATTCAGCAGCAATTTCTAATTTAAACTCTTCTTCTGGCGTCAAATTGTTTAAATCTATTTTTTTATCTTTTTTCTTTCCCATCAAACATCACCTTTCTAACCAATCTCATAAATATGGTCCTATTGGTATTATGATGATATTTTCAAATTTTATGCATATTCATTAGCATTTATTATAATGGGAAAACTTCTATTTTTCTAACAATTACATTTCATCTTTTACATATCCAACAATATTTACTGTATGGTCTGCCATACGTTCTAAATTACTAATAATATCAAGGAATACAACACCACTTTCTGCCTTACACTGATTGCTTGAAAGTCGTCTAATATGTGCCTCTCTCATTTCCTCTTCCAATGCATCTACACTATCTTCATAGTCAAATACAAGACGAACTTTTGACATATCTCCATATTCTCTTGCCTCAATTGAACATTTAATTGCATTTTTTACCTTCGTACTAATTATTTGTAATTCTTCTAACGCACTAGCAGAAAAATGAATTTGATCATTTACCATTGTTTGAGCTAACTCAACAATATTTTCTGCATGATCTCCAATACGTTCTAAATCACTAATGGTATAAAGTAGATTCTTTACAACTAAATGTTGTTTGTCAGATAATGACGTATTGTTTACCTTAACTAGATATTCTGTTAAACTCTTTTCCAACTGATTAATTGTTTTTTCATTTTCTAAAACTTTATGAATAAGCTCTTGGTTTCCATTTTTAACAGCTTCAATTGACATATTTGCTGTTTCTTGCACTAAATGTCCCATACTAACAACTTCTTTTTCTACTGTTTCAAGAGCAAAGGAAGGTGATTCTAAAATACGATCATCTAGGTGAGTAACTACACCTTTCTCTTTTACTACTTCCTCACTATCATCTTTAATAATAAGACCTGATAATTTTACTAACCCATTGGCAAATGGGAATAAAATTAATGTGTTAGAAATATTAAAAATAGTATGGAAAATGGAAATTTGTGTGCTACTAATACTAGAAGAAGCAAATCCACTCCAGATTTGAAAAATTATAAACATAATAATTCCAAATACAACAGCTCCAATTGTATTAAATAATAAATGAATAACTGCTGCTCGTTTTGCTGTTTTATGAGCTCCTGCACTAGAAAGCATAGCTGTTACGCAAGTTCCAATATTTTGTCCTAATGTAATAAAGATAGCTGAACTCCAATTTACTACTCCATTGGCTGCTAGTACTTGTAAAATACCAACAGATGCAGATGAACTTTGAATAATTCCTGTTACTACACAACCTGCTATAATTCCTAAAATAGGATTTTTACCTAAAATAGCAAATGCTTGGCTAAAAATTGGAGCGTCACTGTATGGTTCAATAGAGCCAGACATAAAGGATAAACCAATAAATAGCAAACCAAATCCTACTAAGATTTCTCCAAAATCTTTTTTCTTTCTTGACTTGCAAAACATAAGAATTCCTGCACCAATACCTACTAAAAGTGGCGCAAAAAATTCCGGTTTTAAAGCATCTCCCCAATCACTCATAGAGACTAACCAACTCGTTACTGTTGTACCAATGTTAGCTCCCATAATAACGCCTACGGCTTGCCCTAATGTTAATAAACCTGCATTTACAAAACCTACAACCATAACTGTTGTTGCAGATGAACTTTGAATAATAGCAGTTACTAAAGTTCCTACTAAGATCGCTACAAATCGGTTATTAGTTAAATAACCTAACAATTGTTTCATACGGTCTCCAGCAGACTTTTGCAATCCATCTGCCATTATGTTCATTCCGTATAAAAACATTCCCAAACCGCCTACAAACTGAAACAGTAAGGAAACATCTTCTAGTCTCATAATAATGACCCATCCTTTCTTAAATGAAATGTCCAAATAAAATTTCTATGAAAATTTTTCTATGAAATTTTTTCTATGAAATCTTTCTATTTGGAAGCCATTCAAATTTTACTATATGACTTCACCTATTTGAACCATTCATTTTCTACATAATTCTACAAATATCTTTATAACATATTTTCTTTTATTTTACAAATATTTTATTTAAAATTTTCATAAATTATAAATTAATTTACATATTCTTTTCTTTTATATTATCTACCCAATGGTTTTTCTTCCTATCATTTGTTCTTCATATTTTATATAAGGAATGTTTTCCTATTCTCTTCATATAATTAAATAATGAATTAAAAATGGAGTATTTTATGAAGCTACAACATTGCATTATCTTTTTTACGGTACTATTATTTTTTATTGGGTTTATTTTCTATGTTCCAAGTGTCTCTTCTGTTACTTCTGCCGTTCAAACCTATGAAAGTCCTATTACCCATGTTCAAACAACTCAAAATGTGTTATCCCTCACTTTTGATTTAACCAATAATAATGAGCAACTTTCTGATATTTTATCCCTCCTTGATACTTATCAGGTAAAAGCAACTTTTTTTGTTACTGGCACATGGGCATCTTCCTATCCAGAAGATATTGTCCGTATTCACTCTGATGGACATGAAATTGGAAACTATACTAATAGTTATGTGAATATGACACAATTTTCTAAAGAAGAAATTACCAATGAAATTTCTAGCTTACATAATGTAATCAAGCAGTTAACAGACTCTACGATGACTGTATTTCGCTCTCCTTATGGCGAATACAATTCTTTTTTAATCTCTCAGTTAAAGAACCTAAACTATTCTACTATTCAATGGAATATTGATAGTCTTGATTGGAAAGGATATCGAGCTGATTACATCGTTAATCATATACTTCAAGATAAAAATTTCTCCAATGGCTCTATTATTTTGTTTCATAATGATGGAAAATATACAAAGACAGCATTAGAACTATTAATTCCTATGCTACAAAAAAAAGGTTTTTCCTTTGTACCTACTTCCAAACTACTACAACTGGATTCATAACAAAAAGCTGGTAGTTGAAACCATTCAAATGATAGACAACTATCTAACATTGAAACATGGTTTTCCTACCAGCTGTTTTAAATATAGAATAATACGTTTAATTCATGTTAACCCTTTTCTTATAAAGTAGCATCTTCTTCTACTTCATTAGCATCTTCTTCCAATTCATCGCTATCTTCTTCCATAACCTCAGACACATCAATGGATTGTAATACTTTTTCTTTATTAATATGCTTTTCCCTTAAACGACGATTTACCTCTGCTCGTAAAAATGTATAGGCAACAGAAACTAATGGAATAAACACTAACATTCCAAAGACCCCCATCAAATTACCACCTAAAATTACTGCTGCTAATACCCAAATAGATGGTAAACCAACGGAGCTTCCTACTACATGTGGATAAATAAGAGATTGTTCAATTTGCTGTAATATTAAGAAAATAATAACAAATACAATCGCCTTAATTGGACTTATCATTAAAATCAAAAGTGCTCCAATAATACATCCTACAAATGCCCCAATAATTGGAATCAATGCAGTAAATGCTACTAAAACTCCAATTAATAGTGCGTATGGAAACTTAAAAATTGTTAATGTAATAAAGAACATACACCCTAAAATAGATGCTTCTAAACATTGTCCTGCTAAAAAGTTGGAAAATGTTTTTTCCGTTACTGTTGCTACATAAAGAATTTTTTCTACTCTCTTTTCATCTAAATACGCATATAACAAACGTTTTAACTGTTGTGACAAACGCTCTTTTTGAATTAAAATATAGATAGCAAAAATAAAACTAAAAACAAAGCTTACAACAACACTTATAAACCCTGCTGCAATTGTCACTGTTGAATTTAAAATAGAACCTGCTCCATAGCCTAAAAATTCCAAAATATTTTTTATGATAGACTCCCAATCAAACTTTAAAGCAGTGATTTGGTCTACTAATTCTGGGTATTGTTTTAACATCTCCTCTGCCCAAACTTGTATTTCTTTTACAAATAAAGGGATTGTTTCTCCAATGGATATAATCGTATTGGCAAGCTCTGGTGCTACAACGAAAATTACAATCATTATCACACCCACAATAGTGAAAATAGAAATTAACAAACTAACAATTCTTTTTAGTTTCTTTACAGCTTTTTTATCACTATCTTTACACTTAAAAATATATATTTCTATTGCCCTCATTGGTACATTTAATATGAATGCAATACATCCACCAATAATAAAAGGGGTAGCTAATTTAATTCCTGTATAAATCCAATCAATTACTACTTTATGATTTTGCACAATGAAAAATACAAGAATGGAAAATAGCACTAACCCCTGTATTCTTTTTACTGTCTTTTTGTTTAATTCCATATTGACTCCTTTGTTTTCCAATTCTATTATTTTTTCCTAACAACATCGATTAATTTTATATGTCTTTAGTATCAACATATTTTCTATTACTATATCATATCCTTTTCTAACTTGTAAACGCATTTTATCTGTTTTATTATGTAAATTGTTATTTTTTTGCCAAATACATATCTTTCCATGATAAAGTGGATAACATCAAACTTAATTTATTGTTATTTTTTAACTTTAATGGTATAATTTAAAAAAATATTGTTTGGAGGTAACGTATGAATAAGCAAATTCTTTCTTCAATGAAACAAAATATTTCTCGTGTAATGATTGGACACGATTCCACTATTGATTTACTACTTACTGCCATGATTTGTGGTGGGCATGTTCTACTTGAGGATGTTCCTGGAACTGGGAAAACTGTTCTTGCAAAATCCATTGCCACATCCATTGACTCTGTCTTTCATCGCATTCAATTTACCCCTGATTTATTACCATCTGATGTTACAGGACTTAATTATTTTAATCAAAAGGAAGGCGATTTTGTCTTAAAAAAAGGTCCTATTTTTTGTAATCTTTTATTAGCCGATGAAATTAATCGTGCTACACCAAGAACCCAAGCTAGCTTACTAGAATGTATGGAAGAACGACAAGTCACTATTGATGGGGTAACCTTTCCATTAGAACCACCTTTTTTTGTAATTGCTACTCAAAATCCCATTGAAACTGGTGGTACATTTCCCCTACCTGAAGCACAACTAGATCGTTTTTTCTTTCAATTATCTATGGGACTTCCATCCAAGGAAGAGGAATTAGCCATTATTCATCGTTTTATGAATGAACAACCACTAGAAACATTAGAACCAGTATGTACATTAGAAGATATTAAGGAGCTTATGAATCAAGTATCTTCTGTGTTTATTCATCCTATTTTACTGGATTATATTGCTTCTATTGCACAAAAAACTCGCTCTCATAAAAATTTATCCAATGGTATTAGTCCTCGTGCTACATTAGCACTTGTAAAAGCTTCTAGAGGCTTTGCAATGGTTCAAGGACGTGACTATGTCATTCCTGAAGATATTAAAGCTTGTGTCATTCCCGTATGTGCTCATCGTATTGTTACAAAATATGGTTCAAATACTGCAACCAATGTTCAAATTATGACGGAAGTACTAAAAGAGATAGAGCTTCCTACAGAAGATTGGAGTAAGCTATGATTATTTTTATACTACTTTTTTCAACCTTTGCTATTTACTTTTTGCAAAGCAAATTATATGCAAAATATTGGAATTATGGTTTACAGGTTTTTGTTGAATTTCCAAACACTCCTATGGTGGAAGGAGAAACAGGAATGCTAAAAGAAGTAATTTCTAACCACAAATTACTTCCTCTTACCATACTAGATGTAAAATTTTCTTGTAGTAAATACATTACCTTTATTAACGGAGAAGTAGCCTCTATTTCTGATCGCTGTTATAAACACGATGTATTTTCTCTTTTATCTTATCAGAAGATTACAAGAAGTTTACCGTTTCAATGTGTAAAGCGAGGCTATTATGAAATTGAGCAAGTGCATTTAATATCTCATGATTTATTGCTATCAAAAAATTTTGTTAGTAAGCAAACACAACACACTAATTTGTATGTATATCCAAAGCCTGTAGATACAACTACAATTTCCATCTTGTTTCAAAAAATTATGGGAGAATTAATTAGCAAACGTTTTCTTTTAGAAGATCCATTTGAATTTTCTGGTGTACGAGATTACACTCCTAGCGATCCCATTAATAAAATTAATTGGTCTGCTTCTGCTCGTTCTGCCAATTTAATGGTGAATACCAATCGTTCTACTACCTCGCAACACGTTGCCATTTTGCTAAATTTAGAACATATTGGTGTTTTAACTTATGAACAACTTCAAGAAGAATCCATTCGCATTGCTAGTAGCCTATGCGAAATGCTTATAAAAGAAGGAATTTCTGTTTCTCTTATTACCAATGGATGTGATTGTTTTACAAAAAATCCATCATTCATACCACTAGGTAATGGAAAAAGCACATTACAACAAATACTTGAACATTTGGCTCGCATTCAGCTATCCCTACCAATGTCTTCCTTTTCTTCTCTACTTGAAAATGGACAGTACTTTAATAAGGATTCCAATACCTATTATATTTTAATTTCTACCTTACAAAATGAAGAATTAATACACTCATTTACTACTTTACTACAAAAATCTTCCTATGGTTGTTGGATTGTTCCAAAATATTCCCATATTCCACAAACCATTGAAACAAACAACCGTTATCATGTTTTTCCTTGGGAGGTAACAACAAATGAATCATAAATCTTTTCCATTATTATGGATTTTACATACTACTTGCATCTTATCTTTACTACTTGCAATTAGTTTTACTATAACCTCAATAAATACTCCATTGTGGCTTACACTACTCCTATTTTTTCCTATCTCTATTAGCTATGTTACAAATAGATATATCCATCATACTTTTTTCTATGTACTTATTACTCTTTGTACTGGATTATTGGTATTTTTACTCCCTTTTACTATGATAGAAAAAATTAGCTTTTTTCTATTTATATGCTATATCTTTCTTTATCGGTTTTATTGTAAAGCAACGAAGAAAGAAAGTTGGATGGAATTTCCAAATCCGTATTTGTTTCTTTTCTTTGTTATCTCATATATTGCAGCCATTATCACGAAAACTACAAACTTACAAACCTTTATTTACCTACTAACCTTTTTCTATTTACTTTTATACGTTCTACATACAAATTGGAAAAATCTGGACTATTTTCTTTCTATATATGAACAAAAAGCTGGATTTTCTAAGAAACATTTAAAAAAACAAAATAGAAACGTTTTTGCCTCATTCCTAGCAATAATGCTTTTATGTATGGTTTGTCTTCCAGCACTTGGAATTGATACTTTAATTTCATCTTTTTTGTCTTCTGCATTAACGCCTGATTTTTCTAAACCTTATGTAGAAGACAACCAACCTACCTTTGAATATATTTCTCCTGAATTTGTAGATGAACAATTATCAGAGTCTATAACAGAAACAACAAATACATTTTCATGGCTTACAGTAATACTAGATACGATTATTATAATAATTGCTATTTTTATTGGGATTACAATACTAGTTATAATAGTAAAAACCATATTACATATACTTACAAAAACCTATTCTAGTAGTGATAAAAAAAGAGAGGTTTCGTCCGATGAAGTTGAATTTACCTTTTCCTTTCAAAAACGTAAAAAGGTATCTCTTTGGAACGACTTTTCACCAAATGGTATGATACGTAAACGGTATGTAAAAATTGTAAAAAAACAAGCAAAGCAAACCCATACTACCATTCAGCCTTCTTGGTCACCTACTGAAATTGAACAACACTGTCATTTAGATGAAGCTACCACATCTATGATTCATCCACTTTATATGAAAGCACGTTATAGCAAAGATGGCTGTACTAAGTACGATGTAAAGGAGCTAAAATCTTCTCTAAAATAGGAAAAACCGACCTCTATGATTTGTTTTTACGTCTTAAGAGGTCGTTTTTTTTACTCTTTATTGTTGCTAATTTTTCCTATTATAAAATTCGTTCAAATACTTGATACATATTTAATGTTCCATACCCCCATTGTCTATTAGGATATGCCAACGTATCCTTTCTATCTGCGCCACGAATAAAATATGTGGTTGCCTCCCCTGTATTCATTGTAGGATAATTTCCTTCTACTACTGCCCACTCTAATAAAAGGGCAGATGCTCCAGCCATCATTCCAGCCGATATGCTAGTTCCACTTTTTGTTTTATATCCTCCACTACTTTTTGGTACTAATATATTCACTCCTGGAGCTGTAATATCTGGTTTTATTCTACCTAATCGAGTATTCCCACGTCCCGAATTTAAAAAAATACTATCGGTATTATACTCATATGCTCCAACTGTC
The DNA here is from genome assembly GCA_904395845.1 of uncultured Lachnospiraceae bacterium. GTDB lineage: Bacteria > Bacillota > Clostridia > Lachnospirales > Lachnospiraceae > Fimimorpha. The sequence goes on along the minus strand of CAJFOH010000182.1, from coordinate 688 downwards.
ATAACACCTGTTGCCGTAGATGGTGTTGTCAATGTTGTGTATGGGTTTGCTCTTAGAAATTTTGTATCCGATGTAATAAACCCTGTAAGTGGCAACCACATATGATATTCACCATTAATAAATAAAGTATTATAGACTCGTATGGTCCAGATTCCAGGGGTTAAATTAGAAAATCTCATTAAAATAAGAAACCCTCCAGAACGCTGTTCTACCAAGCGGTAATCTACAAAAATTCTTGTTCTGTTTAATATAAAATTAAGTTCTTGACTTCCACCCAATCTAGCTGAGATTTGGGGAATTTCTTCTCCTGATGGAGAACGAATTCCAATATTATACACTTCTGGAGCTTGTGCCCATAACTCTAAGGAAAATCCTTCTTCTTTTTCTCCTACTCGTATTTCCACATCTTCATAACCAATCTCTTTTTCAATCACTCCAAAATAGTGATGTCCTCTACCTGTTTCATTTCCAGATGCAACTACAATTACATTTTGTGGAAGATTTCCATATTCTGTTAGTGCTTGGGAAAGGGGTGTTAGCCCACTATGAGAGCCTTGATTACTTCCTACTCCTAAACATATAGCAAGTGGTTGTCTTCTCTCATATGCTACGCTAATTAAATAACGTACCGCCATAATAATGTCATTTTCTTGATATGCCACTACATCTTCTGGGACAAAATAAAAAT
>CAJFOH010000181.1 GCA_904395845.1 uncultured Lachnospiraceae bacterium | reverse complement strand
CTGGGCATTAATATGCGGGTGTAGTTCAATGGTAGAACACTAGCCTTCCAAGCTAGATACGTGGGTTCGATTCCCATCACCCGCTTTTTGATTGAATATTTATTATGCGCGAGTGGCTCAGTGGTGGAGTATCGCCTTGCCAAGGCGAGGGTCGCGGGTTCGAATCCCGTCTCGCGCTTTTTTTATTTTCTAAGTTATAAATAAAGTTTGAAAAGAGGTATCCTTTGATATCTCTTTTTCTTTTGTCAAATAATAATTAGGATAGTAGTGTGGATAGAAAATTACCAATATTTGTGTGTTGTAAAAAAATATAAGTGTGGTACACTAAGGATAGAAAAACAATTCCTCTATCAGCAAAGTTTCAATAAATGGCATTGTTAAGCATATTATTTATTGAGATTCATAGCATGATAGTCATAGAATCGGTTTGTTTTTCAAGGGTTAAATGTTAGAATATGAGATTCATATTCCAAATACAAAAGAAGAAAGTTGTTACAATACGTCCTAGGGAAAACACACATAAGAAAAAAAATAGAATATACCATAGAGGAAAAGACCTGTTATTTTTATGACAGGTCCTTTTATTTGCTTGTTAAAACTAAAAAAAGGAAGGTATTATGTTAATACCTTCCTTTTTTTAACCAAGTTCCACGCATATAATAAATGATAAATAGAATAGATGTGACAGCCCAAGTAATTGGATAACTTGCAGCCACCATTTCTAATGTGTGATGAAGTGGAACAACAGTATAAATCCATACAATTCGTAATACACATACACCAAGGCAGGTAAGTATCATTGGAATAAGAGAATTTCCAGTTCCACGAATTGCACCAGATAATACTTCAATACAAACATAGGTAAAATAAAATGGAACAAATACCCCTAGTATTTTCATACCAATTTCTATAACAGCAGGGTCATTGGTGAATAATAAATAAACATATTTACCAAATATACCTAAAAAGGCACTAATTCCAAATGCAGTTACCATTGCCATACCTAGACAAACTCGTACACTTTTTTTAATACGGTCAAATTTGTTAGCTCCATAATTTTGTCCTGCAAAGGTAGTGATAGAAATTCCAAAAGCACTCATAATCATCCAAAAGATTCCGTCGATTTTAGAGTAAGCAGTCCAAGCTGCAACTGTATTGGTACCAAAGGTATTAATACAAGCTTGGATAATAATATTAGAGCTTGTGTACATGACAGATTGTAGTCCAGCTGGTAATCCAATTTGAATAATATTCTTTAAAATAGAAAAATGAAACCCTATTTTCTTCAATGTTAGACGATAGATATCAGTTGTTTTCATCAAAGCATTTAAAACCAATAGACCACTAATTATTTGAGAAATTAGTGTTGCAAGTGCAGCTCCCAATACACCTAGGTGAAAATTAGCTACAAATATTAAGTCAAGTACAATATTTACAAAACTACAAATAATTAGGAAATACAGTGGGCGTTTAGAGTCACCAACTGCTCGTAAAATCCCAGAGCCAATGTTATAAAGAAGGTTAAAAATAGTTCCTAAAAAATATACTTGAATATAAGTAGTAGCATGAGAAAGAATATCTTCTGGCGTCCCCATTAATCGTAATGCCATAGGAGAGATGGTAAATCCTATAATTGTAAAAAAGATTCCACCACATAGCCCTAAAGCAATAGCAGTATGTACAGCCTTACTTGTATTTTCTTCATTTTTTGCTCCATAAAATTGAGCAATAATAACAGAGGCTCCAGAAGCCACACCAACAAAAAAGCCAATTAGCAAATTAATGATAGAGCCTGTTGCACCACCTACTGCCCCTAGTGCTTCCTTTCCTACGTATTTTCCAACAACAATAGCATCAACAGTATTATAAAGTTGTTGAAAAAAAGTTCCTAATAAAATGGGAAAAAAGAAAATTAGTAATTGTTTCCAAATGACACCATTTGTAATGCCATTTTCTTGATTGTGTTCATTCATAGTATATACCCCTTTGATACGTCATTTTTCATAGAATAGCATAGTAAATTGAAAAAGTCTATATTGTGAATTAGAAAATGCACTTTCCTAGTGTTTCTAGGGGTAATCCTTGTTACACAAATAAATCTATGGTATAATAGGTCACAATGTATGAAAAACTATTGCCTATTTCTAATAAAAGGTATGGTGGTAGTAATTAAAAAATTGGATTAACAAGAAGATAAAAGTCATAGGAAAAGTAAAAAGAAGAAAGGGAGTCAATATGAAACTGTTATTATGTGGGATTAATGCAAAATATATTCATAGCAATCCTGCAATTTATAGTCTAAAAGCTTATACAGAAGCATATGCTACATTGGAACGATTACAAATAGAGCTTGCAGAATATACCATTAATCAAGAACTGGATTTTATTTTAGAAGACATTTATAAAAAAAGACCAGACATTCTAGCAATCTCTTGCTATATTTGGAATATTCATTATGTGAAATTATTAGTAAAAGATATTGCAAAAGTATTACCACAGACAAAAATATGGCTTGGTGGTCCAGAAGTTACTTATGATGGAGTACAAGCATTACAAACTATGCCTGAAGTGACTGGAATTATCCTAGGAGAAGGAGAAAAGATTTTCCTTGAAGTTTGCAAGTATTATGATACGGAAGTGGGAGAACTAAGGGATATTGCAGGAATTGTATATCGTAAGGAAGATGGAGAGATTGTTACTACAAGAGTTCAAACGGACTTTTTAGATTTATCTACCGTACCATTTTTATACGATGATTTAGCTCCATTTGAAAATCGAATTATTTATTATGAAACAAGTAGAGGTTGTCCATTTTCTTGTAGTTATTGTCTATCTTCTGTTGATAAAAGAGTAAGATTTCGTGATGTAGAAATTGTAAAAAAAGAAATTTCATTCTTTTTAGAAAAAAAGGTAGCACAAGTAAAGCTAGTAGATAGAACCTTTAATTGTAAAAAATCCCATTGCTTAGCAATTTGGCAACATATTTTAGAAAATGATAACGGAGTTACTAATTTCCATTTTGAAGTTTCTGCAGATTTAATTGGACAAGAAGAACTTGCCATTTTAAAACAAATGCGACCAGGGCTAGTACAACTAGAAATCGGAGTGCAGACAACCAATCCGGTGACAGCAAAAGAAATTAGAAGAAATGCAAGTTTTGAAAGTATTACAAGGGTAGTAAAAACAGTGAATACGTTCCACAATATTCATCAACATTTAGACTTAATTATTGGATTGCCATTTGAAGATTATAACAGTTTTGCAAATTCCTTTAATGAAGTGTATGCCCTAGAGCCAGAACAGTTACAAGTAGGTTTTTTAAAGGTATTAAAAGGCTCTTATATGCACCAAATGGCAGAAACCTATGGAATTGTGTATCGTGAACGAGCGCCATATGAAGTGTTATATACTAGGTGGGTTTCCTATGAAGAACTGCTACGATTAAAAGCATTAGAAGAAGTAGTAGAAGTCTATTATAATAGTGGACAATTTAAATATACATTACGGTATTTACAAACACAATTTAAAACTCCATTTCATATGTATGAGGCACTTGCAGATTATTATGAAGAACATAATTTATTTGCGTATAGTCATAGTCGAATGAAGCGTTATGAACTATTGTTAGACTTTGCATTACAACATCATAAAACAGAAGAAGTATTGGACAAATATGATATATATACAAGTCTATTAACCTATGATTATTATTTAAGAGAACATGCAAAAAGTAGGCTATCCTTTAGCAGAGATTTAAGCACCTATAAGGAGCATATAAAAACATTTTATATCTATGAAGATAAAAATCTGTTGTATCTAACTGCTTATGAAACAGTTACAAGCAAGCAGCGAATGAATATGACTCATATAGAATATTTACCATTTGATATTTCATCTGTTTGGGAAAAACAAATCATTGAGAAAAAAGAACATTGGGCATTGTTTACTTACAAAGACCGTGATGCCCTAAATCATGATGGAATTGTCTATGATATATCACAAGCTATGGAACGGGTGATAAAAAAAGATAGTTCTGTATAGAAAGGAAGTTTATGGCAGTACGAGGAGAGAAACAAAGAGTAGCAAAAATATTAGAATTATTAGATGAACATTATACAAGAGAGTACAAATGCTACTTAAATCATGAAACACCATGGCAATTATTAATTGCTGTTATTTTAAGTGCACAGTGTACCGATGAACGTGTGAACATAGTGACAAAAGATTTGTTTGTAAAATACGATTCCCTAGAGAAATTTGCAACTGCCAATCAAGCAGAATTAGAAAATGATATTCGCTCCATAGGATTTTTTAGAATGAAAGCGAAAAATATTATTTCTTGTGCGAGAGTGTTAATTGAAAAGCATAATGGCGTAGTACCAGATACCTTAGAGGAGTTAACAGCTCTTGCAGGTGTGGGAAGGAAAACTGCAAATGTTATTTTAGGAAACATTTATAACAAACCGAGTATTGTAGTAGATACTCATGTAAAAAGAATTTCAAAAAAACTAGGATTTACAAAGGAAGAAGACCCTGAAAAAATCGAATATGACTTAATGAAGGTGTTACCAAAAGACCATTGGATTTTATATAACATTCAGATTATTACCCATGGAAGAAGTATTTGTACAGCAAGAAATCCACAGTGTGATAGTTGTTTTTTAAGAGAATATTGCAAAGCATCTAGCCTTGTTGCATCAAAAGGTATTGTATCAAGTAGTGTGAAAAAGACAAGAAAAAAGGAAGAGAAAAAAAGTAAAAAATAAAGAGAAATGGAGCATAAGAGCTATGGAATGTTATATTGTTTTGGATTTAGAAACTACTGGATTACGTCCAAAACAGGATAAAATCATAGAAATTGGAGCGGTAAGAGTTTGTAATGATGTAGTTGTAGATGTATTTTCTAGACTGGTATATCCTGGCATACCAATAAAAGAAGAAGTGGTGCAGTTAACAGGAATCAGTAATGAAATGGTAAAACATGAGCATACTATCAATGAAATATTACCCCAGTTTTTAGCTTTTGCACAAGAGTTACCACTTGTTGGTCACAATATTATGTTTGATTATAGTTTTATGAAACGAGCAGTTGTAAACTTTGGAGAAACCTTTGAGAGAAAAGCAGTGGATACGTTACAATTAAGTCGAAAGTTTCTTCCTAAGTTAGAAAAGAAAACATTAAACTCTGTTTGTGAATATTTTGCCATTGAATTAAACAATCATCATAGGGCATTGGACGATGCAATGGCTACTCATATGTTATTTCAGAAATTAAAACAAAACTTTTATGAAAAACATTGGGAAGATTTTTCATGGAAGCCATTAAGCTATAAAGTAAAAAAAGAACAGCCAATGACAAAATTTCAAAAGCAACACTTGATAGATTTGATAAAGTATCATAAAATAGTACTAGATATTGATATTGATTTATTAACGAAAAGTCAATGTTCTCGTTTGACAGACCAGTTAATAAGTCAATATGGTAATATAAAAAATAAATAAGAAATTGGAGGAAGTTTTTATGATGAACATGAACAATAAAAAAACAAAAAAAGTTGCAACAGCTATTATTGCAGGTGTATTAGTAGTATGTATGGTAGTACCAGCAGTTATTTCTGCTATTCTAGCTATTTTATAAAGGTGAAACAATTGGTATAACGAAAGTTAATGCAAGAAAGAGATGTTACATTTTTATTAATAATAAGACAGAATAGTTGAAAATATCCTTTGATGTGTTATGATACACATGATATATGTTCAATATAAATACATATAGAATATTTTATAGAATGTATTGGGCATAATTAGGATAGAGAAAGTTATGTAAAGGAGCAGCGTAACAATGAAGAAAAAAGGTGGGATATTATTATTCTTACTAGTTATATTAGTAGTAGCTGGAACAACAATTATATTTGCAGCAAATGATGAGGTATCAGAGGAAGAAAGAACTGCTAATATTGCTTATATTTCAGATGACGCAATCATTCCAGAGGGAATCTTTGTTAATGATATGGATTTGTCCAATCAGACGGTAAAGGAAGCAGGGGAAAGCGTATCTGAATATTTACAACAGTTTTCCAAGCAAACGGTTGTACTAAAAATTGGAGAGGAACAAGTAGAGATTCCATTTTCAGAGCTTGGATTTGAGGCAGATAGCGAAACAATTATGAATGAAATTAAAAAAGCAATGCCTCAGGGAAATATTATTCGTCGATATATGGAACAAAAGGATTTAGAAAGTAATCCAAAAAAGTTAGATTTATCTATTTCATTTAACGAAGACGTTGTTAAGACAAAGTTAAATGAATCGTTAGAACCTTTTAAAACAGAAGCCAAAGAACCAACTGTAAAAAGAGAGAATGGTAAGTTTATTGTAGAAGAAGGAAAAATAGGATATACATTTGATGAGAATGCTATCTATCAACAAGTAAGAGAAGCTATTGCATCAGCGGGAACTTCTAGTGAGCCTATTGTATGTGAGGTAGAACATACAGAATCTCGCCCTACATTAGACCCAGATATTTTCTCTCATTTTTCAGAAAAAGCATTAGGTACTTGTACAACAGAATTTGATGCATCTATCGCAGGAAGAACACAAAATATTCAGCTTGCAGCAGATAAAATCAATGGACGTGTATATATGCCAGGGGAAACAATATCAACTCTTGATATGCTTGCACCTGTTACGAAAGAAGGTGGATATCAAGATGCAGGTACTATTGAGAATGGACAAATTGTAGATAGTGTAGGTGGTGGAATTTGTCAAGTAGCATCTACATTATACAATGCAGTTTTATGGTCAGAATTAGATGTAACATATAGAAGAGGACATTCTATGTATATCTTTTATGTAGAACCTGCAATGGATGCTATGGTTTATGCAGCAGGAAATAGTGACTTTACCTTTGTAAACAATACAGATTATCCTATCTACCTAGAAGCTTATCGAAGTGGTGGTAAGATAACAATATCTATTTATGGTACAGAACAACGTCCAGCAAATCGTACTATTAAGTATGTACCAGAAGTAATAGAAAATGTATATAATCAACCATATTACAATATGGCAGTAGATAATTCACTACCTCTAGGAAAGAAAACAAATGTAGG
>CAJFOH010000180.1 GCA_904395845.1 uncultured Lachnospiraceae bacterium | reverse complement strand
TATAAATATAATATATCAATTAATCATGTAAAAATCAATGTTTTTAACAAGAATTTTTACACTAAATTACATGAATTATTTACTATTTTTTGCTTTTTTTGACACAAATATTCATTCATCTACTCTCTATTTACTTCATAAATTTTTATTTTTGTAACAGAAAAGCCAGTGAGAAAATTATACTCACTGACTTCTACATTGTATTATTTAAAATATACTGGAAGAGATGGAATAAGATAGCCACTTTTTCCATCGTTATAGGTTACCTTTAGGAAAGGTCGAAACACTGACTTTTTATAATTTCCATTTAATTGTATCTTAACAGAGTACTCTGTTTCGTTATCTTCTGTTTGATTTGTATTAGCAAGAACATAGCTTAGCACTGGTGTAAAATCGTTGGAATACTCTAATGAAAAATCTGAAACTTTATTTCCATTTCCAATAATACCATAATTTACATTTACACTATAATCTTCTAAAATATCAGATTCCATACTAGAAAGAGAAACATACATTTCATCTTCTGCAATCGTTTCCTTTGACTCTACCAAATAACTGGCTAACGAATAGGTATAACTATCTTTTGAATCATAAAGATTAATATATTTGATGTTTATAGGCTCATCAGATACCAATGTATTTAACTCTGGAATTAACACTAAGGTTAAATTGTACTGATTATTTTCTAACTTATATGCACTCCAAATTAATTGTTGGGTACTATATACTTCCCCATTTTCTGTATTTAAGGTTGCTTTTTTTATATTATCATTTAATACCTTTTCTACTTGCTTTTCTGTTAAATCATCTTCACTAGAAAATGTAAAGTAAAATGGTAACCATCTATTGTAACCACTAATATCATTTTTACTAATTGATATATAGGCGATTTCTTGGTCAAGTGTTAAGTGTTCAAAGTCTAAATATATATTTTCTTTTTCAGAAAATAATATTTCACTTTCTTCATTGGTATTCTTTAATCTTTTTGATAGAAAAAAAAATGCTGCTATTACACATAATATAAACAGTGAAAATATTAAAATAAGGCTTCGATTTTTAAATTTCATAGCATTATCCTCCTTTTATTTAAAAGAAGATTTGGACGTCTATTAATAGCCTTCCAAATCTTCATCACCTTAGTAATTACGTGTCTCTATATCACATACAATATTGGTTGGATATCCTAATGCACTACCAGAACCAGTGTCTTCCCATTCTACTAATGGTGGGCCTGTAACAACATACTTTGTTGCACAAGTAAAAGTTTTGCATGGACGTGAATAAGTAACCTTAACACGCCCCTCTTTTTTACAAGGTACTTTAAAACTTCGAGTTGTAGAAGTAGTAATAGAAGTTCCCTTTGTATAACTTTCACCTAAAGACGCAGAAACTACACTATCTGTTACACCAACAGATGTACTTACCGATTTACTTACATTTAATGTCTGAGAATTTGTCCATGAAACAGTTGGCCAATCAGATGAGTTAGGATATTGAGAATTTCTAGTCCACACTTGTGTTGGAACCCAAACAAAAGTACGAGGAGATGCTGTTTTAATATCTCTTATAGTATGAAAATGTGGAGTAAGACTAAAATGTCTTCCAACTCCTTGTGGATGAATATGTAATTTTTGCAAATCTTGCCCTAACTTAATTTCTTCTGCTGTTACCTCATGAGATTCAATTACAAAACCATTCTCGTATAGATAAGTAGGTTTTCCAACATTTGAAAAATCTTCACTATCATCAATAACCGGTATATTATCTGCTGCAAAAGCATTTATACTTAATGATGACATAAGCATTGTAGTAACCAAAGCAGGTACTAATAAGAATTTTTTCTTCATTTTCTTTTTCCTCCTATATTTGTAAAATTTTATTGTTACACTAATTATATTATTATACTTTTTTTATGAAATCAATATTATTTTTTTACAAAATTTAAAATTTTTTTTGTAAATATTACACAACTCATTTCTAATCATTTTTCCTTTTTTAATTCCCACTTTTTTACTCTCCACACATTTTAAAGCCAATTCCCCAAACCGTTTCTATATAACTTTCCTTTGGATTTGCTTGTGATAACTTAGCTCGCAAATTACTAATATGTACATTTACTGCATTATCGCCTGAAAAATATGGTTCATTCCATACCGCTTCATATATACTGTTTTTGGTAAATACTTGATTTGGTCGTTTCATCAGTAATTCAAGAATTAAAAACTCTCTCTTTGTTAATGATATTGGAGTATCACCTACATAAACTTGATAGTTTTTATTATCCAGTTTAATATCTTTAAAGGTAAGATACTCACTTCCTTTTCCATAAGTTCTATTGCTCCTTCTCAATAACCCATCCACTCGTGCTAAAAACTCATCATTATCAAATGGCTTTAAAATATAATCATCGGCCCCATGACGAAGTACCCAAACTTTTCCTTGCATATCATCTTTGGCAGATACAATGAGAATTGGTATGTTACTATCTTTTCTCACTTTCTCTAACACCTCTTCTCCACTAAGCCCTGGAATCATTAAATCCAAGATAATTAAATCAAATTCTTTTCTTTCTAACAGTAAAAGAGCCTCTGTTCCAGAAAATGCTGGTGTAACCTTGTATCCTTCTTTTCTCAATAATCGTTCTTCCATTTGGTTTATAATAACGTCATCTTCTACCAATAAAATTTCTGCTGTTCTATGCTCATTCATAAC
>CAJFOH010000179.1 GCA_904395845.1 uncultured Lachnospiraceae bacterium | reverse complement strand
TTGTACATGCAATAAAGTCTCAATAAATTTGATGGAAATGGAAACTTTTTCTTCCTGTTCTAAATATTCAACTTGGTTCATATGTGCTCCTTCCTATTAAAAAAATATACAAACAATGGATTTCTATTACTTTTTATTATTTTATAATAAGATTTTACTAATTAGGATTATATATTACTAACAGAAAAAATGCAATTATGTTAAAATAATAACATGTACAACTTAGTTACATAGTACTATTAAATGAACTAGGAGGAAATTTATGTCAAAGAAAGCAACTTCATATGTGAAGTATTATAAGAATCCAAATGGTCCAGTAATCGGTGTAACAAAAAAGCCAGTAATTGAACAAGATGGATTATTTTTTAAAGATTTAAATGGAGATGGTGTATTATCTACATTTAAGGATTGGCGTAAGTCACCACAAGAACGTGCTGAAGCATTAGTAAAAGAATTATCTGTAGATGAAAAAATTGGTTTATTATTTATTAACTCATGGAAGATGGGTATTTACCAAGAAGATAAGACAAAGGTAGATGAAACAGGTCTTTTAAATGAAGAAATCGTAGAAAAAGATGAATCTATTTTTAATATAGAAAAAACATACGGAACTACATATACAGTCAAGGATATGGGAATCCGTCACTTAATTCTTCGTCAAAATCCAAAGCCAGACGAATTAGCAGATTGGATTAATGAGTTAAACCGTTTAGCAGAAGAACAAAAAAATACACTTCCAGTTGTAGTAGTTTCTAACTCAAGAAATGAACATGGTGAAATCGTATTTGGTATGAACGATGCAGCAGGTGTATTTGCAACATGGCCAGGTACTATGGGAATTGCAGCTGCTATTAAAGGAAGTAGTATTGATATGATTGATGACTTTGCAGATTGTATCAAAAAAGAATGGGATGCTGTAGGTATGAAGAAAGGCTATATGTATATGGCAGATACTATGACAGACCCTAGATGGCAAAGAACATATGGAACATTTGGGGAAGATCCAGAATTAATTTGTAACATTATGGAACGTTTAATTCCAGGAATTCAAGGAAGTGAAGACGGTCTTACAACTGATGGTGTTGCTGTTACTATTAAGCATTTCCCAGGTGGTGGTGCTCGTGAAAACGGATTTGACCCTCACTATGTACAAGGGCAATGGAATGTATATCAAACAGAAGGTAGCTTACAAAAGTATCATTTGCCAGGATTTAAAGTAGCTATTGAAAAGAATGCATCTTCTATTATGCCTTATTACTCAAAGCCAGCAGCAGAAAAGAGTATTCCACAACACGATATGGAAGGAAAGGAAATTCCAATGCAAGCAGTTGGTTTTGCATTTAATAATTTCTTTATCCAAGACCTTCTTTATAAGCAAATGGGATTTAAGGGTTATATTAACAGCGACTCTGGTATTACACACAAGATGGCTTGGGGAGTAGAACATTTAGACGTTCCAGAAAGAGTTGCTCTTGCAATCAATAATGGTGTAGATATTATTAGTGGTTCTTTAGATGTAGAAGCTGCAAAGGAAGCATACGAAAGAGGACAAAATGGTTACTACACAACACAAGGACATTCTATTCCAGAAGGATTTAAGGCAGAAGATTTAGTATTAACAGAAGAAACATTAAATCGTGCAGTAATCCATACATTAAAAGAAAAATTCGAATTAGGTTTATTTGAAAACCCATATAGAAATCCAGAAGAAGCAGTAAAAGTAGTTGCAGATGAAAAGCATTGGAAAGATGCATATGATGCACATGTAAAATCTGTAGTACTTTTAAAGAATAAAGATAACATTCTTCCACTTACAAAGGAAAAAGTAGAAGGTAAGAAAGTTTACTTAGAATGTTTCCGTAAAAAAGGGGAAGATGCAGAAAAAGAAACAGTTGCATTAAGAGAAGTAGCAGAAAAAGAATATGGATTTACTATGACAGATAACTACGAAGAAGCAGATGTAGCCTTATTATTTGTAAATCCAAGCTCAGGGGATTACTTCCATGCAACAAAAGGATACTTAGAATTAGATATTTGTGACAATAAAGAAGTTGTAGATGTAGATGATTTAGGTTGTCCAACAGAAACAACTCATACAGAAACAACACTTACAAATGCTTCTAAGATTAAAACAATTTCCGAGGCAGTTCGTAAAAACAACGGTGTTGTAATTTCCAATGTAAACTTTACATTAGCATGGGAATTAGGAAATGTAGAACCGTACTCTGATGTATTATTAGCTGGATTTGATACATACCAAAGAGCTACTTTAGATGTAATTGTAGGTAAGTTTGCTCCAACAGGAAAGATGCCTATTACACTTCCAAAGAGTGATGAAGTTCTTGCAGTTAGCAAAGATGGTGTATGTATTTCTCCAAATGATGTTCCTGGATATGATAAGGATAAGTATATGCCAGAGTCTATGAAAGATGAAAATGGAAAGGCCTATGCATATAGAGATAGCGAAGGAAATTATTACGAATTAAACTTTGG
>CAJFOH010000178.1 GCA_904395845.1 uncultured Lachnospiraceae bacterium | reverse complement strand
TTCTATGAAAGAATTTCTATGAAAGAATTTCTATGAAAGAATTTCTATGAAAAAAGAAGTTCTATAAAAGCATTTCTATAAAAAATATTTATAGAAAATAATAGAAAAAATGTCTATCAATGGATATTGATAGATTAAAATTTAAAACACTATATAATAGGAAGAAACACCTTCAATCAAATAAAAATATGAGAACTATCGCATGGCTAACAATCCCTTAACAAAATATTAACATGAAATGGCTTTGACATACGGACAAATGTATGCTATAATGTGAGGAGTTTTAAATTCAATGACTAGAATGAATATAAATATAATATGCAAAAAAAGTCATATAATACAAAGAAAGTCATAATTTAACAAGTTAAAGTAATAAAGCGGAGGTTAGTCAGTATGAAGTCAAAAGAATTAAAAAGAGCTATGGCTGTTATGTGTGTAGGTACAATGGTAGCAGGCTCATTAGCTGGATGTAGCTCAAACAATGATAACAAGGGAAGTGAGCAAACATCTTCACAGACAAATGGAAATGAGAATGGAGCAAATAATTCACAAAGTGGAAATAAGCCACTTGTTATTTCTAGTGCAGAATTTAGTCAAAAGTTTTCTCCATTTTTTGCAACATCTGTACCAGATAGAAATGTTGCTGATCTTGTAACTCTTCCATTAAGTATCGTTGATAGAGAAGGATCTATGATTTTAAAGGGAATCGAAGGTGAAACAAGAGAGTATAACGGTACAGAATATACATATAAGAGTATCTCTGATACTACAGTTACACAAAATGAAGATGGAACAACAACTTATCACATTAAAATTAAAGAAGGTGTTAAGTTTAGTGATGGAGAAGAATTAACTGCAGATGATGTTATCTTCTCTTACTATGTATATTGTGATCCAAGCTATGATGGTTCTACAACATTGGCTGCACAACCAATTGTTGGTTTAAAAAATTATTTAGCAAACAGTACAGCAGCAGAAGGTGTAACAGCAGATCAAGTAAATGCTAAGATTGCTGAGATGCCAGAAGCCTTAAAGAAACAAATTGTAGAAAATGTAATTACACCAATCTTAACAGCAGATATGGAAGATATTATTGATGTTATGGAAAATGGTTCTGATGATAAAAAGGCACAATATACAAATAATGGTGAATTAAAAGATGCTTCTGAAGTAATGGCAGCATTCTATTCATTAGATGAATCATTTACAGGAGCAGGTGTAGATACAGATACTTGTTTACAAACAATTATTGATCAATATGCAAAAGAAGCTGATTACAAAGCTCTTGGAACAAATTATGCAGGAGATGAAAAATACTTTGATGCAGATGTTTATTCCTTAGCAGAAACAGTAGTTATTGAAGAGTTAAAAGCAGCAGGAACAGGAGAAGAAGTTCCAAATATCGCTGGTATTAAGAAAATTAATGATTACGAAATCGAAGTAACAACTTCTGAATATTCTGCAGTAGCAATTTACCAAATCATTGGTTCTGCAATTGCACCACTTCATTATTATGGTGATGAAGCACAATACGATTATGAAAACAACAAGTTTGGTTTTACAAGAGGAGATTTAAGCGCTGTTAAGGAAAAAACAACAAAGCCTATGGGTGCTGGTCCTTACAAATTTGTAAAATATGAAAATAAAATCGTATATTTAGAAGCCAATGAATACTACTGGGATGGTGTAGCTAAGACAAAGGAAATTCAATTAAAAGAAACAGCAGAGGCTGATAAAGTATCTGGTTTATCAAAGGGAACGATTGATATTGCTGATCCAACTGGTAGTAAGCAAGTTATGGACGAAATCAAAGGATATAACAGCAACGGAGAAATCAGTGGTGATACTATCCAAACTACCATGATTGATACAAGAGGATATGGTTACATTGGTTTAAATGCTGCTACAATTAATGTAGCTGGAGAAGCAGGTTCTGAAGCTTCTAAAAACTTAAGAAAAGGTATTGCTACAATTTTAGCAGTATATCGTGATGTGGCAATTAATAGTTACTATGGCGATTTAGCAAGTGTTATTGAATATCCTATCTCTAATACATCTTGGGCAGCACCTCAAAAGAGTGATGAAGGTTACCAAGCAGCGTTCTCCGTAGATGTTGATGGAAATCCAATTTACACAGCAGATATGAGTCAAGAAGACAAATACGAAGCAGCTAAAAAAGCGGCATTAGGATTTTTCGAAGCAGCTGGATATACAGTTGAAAATGGTAAATTAACAGCGGCTCCAGAAGGTGCTAAGTTAGATTATAAGATTGAAATCGGTGCTTCTGGACAAGGAGACCACCCATCATTTGCTGTATTAACAGCAGCAAGAACAGCACTTGGTGAACTTGGTATGACATTAACAATTGATGACTTATCAAATGGTGCTATTTTATGGGAACACTTAGAGGCAGGAACACAAGAAATGTGGGGAGCTGCATGGAGTTCTTCAGCAGATCCAGATATGTATCAAGTGTACCACAGCAGTAATGTTACAGGTCAAGGTGGTACAGATAGTAACCACTATGCTCTTGCAGATGAAGAATTAGATAAAGCAATTGTAGAAGCAAGAACAAGCGATGACCAAACATTTAGAAAAGAATTATATAAAATTTGTATGGATATTGTAATGGATTGGGCAGTTGAACTTCCAGTATATCAAAGAAAAGATACAATTATTTATAATGCAAAGAATATTAACGTGGATAGTATACTAAAGGATGAAACACCATTCTATACTTGGTTACAAGAAATCCATAAAATTGAAATGAAATAACATTCATTGACAGAATAGTATATAAGCCTACCAAAGTGGTGGGCTTATGTATTGTTGTAAGAATTAGTGGGAGAGGATAATATGCGTAAATTTATTGTTAAAAGATTATTACTTAGTGTTGTCATTATGTTTTTTGTGGCACTAATTATTTACACCATTATGCGTTGTATGCCATCTTCATATATTGAAACAT
>CAJFOH010000177.1 GCA_904395845.1 uncultured Lachnospiraceae bacterium | reverse complement strand
GGATAAAAGTGGAAAATGGAACATCAGAAGATATTACTGATTCTACTCAAATTACTGATATTTTAAATAATTTAAGTTCTCTTGCCTTTGAAAGTTGTACTAATTATAATGCTTCAAAAGAACAATTAGAATCTTGTGGACTTAGTAGCCAATCAAGACAAATTAGTATTATGTATAACGATGAAGAAACTGTAAAGACAGTTGTATTAAATATAGGAAATGTGGATGATAGTGGAGAGTATTACTACGCTACAATGGATGATTCTACAGCTATATATTTGATTGATAAGGAAGTAATCGCTCCTTTTTTTGAATGAAATGAAACCCCTTAACTGTATGAAATATGAAAAAATAGAAAATATTTACAAAATAAAAAGAAAAATTTATAGAAAAATGTATAATCTCCTTTTCCTAGTACACACTAATAGAGAAAACATAGTACTCATATGTGCAGAAAAGGAGATTATTATTATGAACAAATGCAGAAAAATTTTGTTACCACTTCTTATCATTGGAGTAATGGTTGGTTTAACAGGATGTGGATGTGCAATGGATGAAGGTGATGCAGGACAAGATAGCACAATGCAAAGCACAGATACAACAACAACTACTACAAGAGAAGAAACAACCGAAAGGGAAACAACAAAAGAAGTGACAACTAAGGATTACACCGATGAAGATACTACCATGGATAGAGAAATAAATGAAGGTGTTACAGATGGTATCTTAGAGGAAATCGGAGAACAAATCGGTACTGATTTAGGAATTGATGGTACTGATGATTCAACAGGAACAACTCGATAAGCTGTTTATAAGAAAAGGCAAGAGGTAAAAGTATCTCTTGTCTTTTCATTTTTAAACAACATATGATACATAGGAGAGTATGACAGTAAAAAATGCAGTTTTATTCATAAGTATTTGGTAAAATGCAACTATCACTTGAGTCTGTAATATATTGAAAAAATGTTTTTAAAGATTTCGTAATTGGTAAGGCTTGAGAGGTAGCAAATCCAATGGTACGTTTTGGAATTGGTACTGGCATAGGAATTTCTACTAATGTTCCTTCTTCTAGTTCCTTTTCAACTGCTTCTCGTATGATACAACCGACACCAATACCTATTTTTACAAATTCTACCAGTAAGTCCATAGTAGATACTTCAATTAAATGTGGAATTGAAATTTGTTGAGAACTTAAATAAGTATCAATATATTGACGTGTCATATTCTTTTGGTCAAGAAGCATAATTGTGCTATCTGTAAAAATATCTATAGTTGGTCCTTTTCGTAACGTTAGATGCTCTAAGTATGCTGGAGTAGCAACAAAAATATCTTGAATCTCTGTAATAGGATAAAAATTAATCTGTTTTAGCGATTTTGGTTTTACTAACACACCCATGTCAATTGCTTGTTGCTCTAGCAAGGTTAATATTTGTGCAGATGCTTGATTTTCAATGGCAATATTAATATGGGGATAGTTGGCAATAAAACCTTTTAGGTAAGGTAATAGGATGTATTTGCATAAGGTAGTACTAACACCAATTTTTATATGTCCAATACCTAATTCTTGTATTTTGGTTAGTTCATTTTCCCCACGATATAATGCTTCAAATGCAGTTTTTACATGTTCATATAAAATTTCCCCTTCGTTTGTTAAAGTAACTCCCCTAGAACTTCGAATAAATAACGTAGTAGAAAGGCTATCTTCTAGCTTACTAATAGCCTTACTTATGGCAGGTTGGCTAATGTATAATTTTCTTGCTGCTTTTGAAATATTATTTGTTTCTGCCACTGTATAAAAAATTCGATAAAGAGATAAATTTTGTTCCATAGATACCGTCCTCCAATTATTTGTAAAAAATAAAAATAGTATTAACATAACTTAAAGTTATAATAAATATTAATAAACTATATTTGTATTATAACAGTTTATATGGTACCATTGCAACATATAATACAAAGAAATGGGGGAGAAAATTTTATGGGTATGACAATGACGCAAAAGATTCTTGCTGTTGCCTCGGGACTACCTTATGTGGAAGCAGGTCAGTTAATTGAGGCAAACTTAAGTCTTGTATTAGGAAATGATATTACATCTCCAGTGGCAATTAAAGAGATGGAAAAGATGGAAGATAGCACAGTGTATGATAAGGATAAAGTAGCTTTAGTTTTAGATCATTTTGTTCCTAATAAAGATATTAAGTCAGCAGAACATTGCAAGTGTGTAAGGAAATTTGCACAGAAACATAACATTACCAATTTTTTTGATGTTGGTGAGATGGGAATTGAGCATGCGTTGTTACCAGAGAAAGGTTTAGTAGTAGCAGGTGATGTAGTAATTGGTGCAGATTCCCATACATGCACCTATGGAGCATTAGGAGCATTTTCCACAGGAGTTGGAAGTACTGATATGGCATGTGGTATGGTAACTGGGAAAGCGTGGTTTAAAGTTCCAAGTGCTATAAAGTTTGAATTGATTGGAAAACCTAACAAATGGATAAGTGGAAAAGATATTATTTTACATATCATAGGTATGGTTGGCGTTGATGGTGCATTGTATCGCTCCATGGAATTTACTGGTGAAGGGATTCAGTACTTATCTATGGACGACCGTTTTACCATTGCAAATATGGCAATTGAAGCTGGAGGGAAAAATGGTATTTTCCCAGTAGATGAAATAACCATTGCTTACATGAAAGAACATTCCACCAAACCATTTACTTCCTATGAAGCAGATGAAGATGCTATTTATGATGAAGTATATACCATTGATTTAAGTGAGATTAAGCAAACAGTAGCATTTCCACATCTTCCTGATAATACAAGAACGGTAGATGAATGTGGCGAGGTTTCCATTGACCAAGTAGTTATCGGTTCTTGTACCAATGGTAGAATTGAGGACTTAAGAGTAGCGGCAAGTATTTTAAAAGGAAAAAAAGTGAAAAAAGGGGTACGTTGTATCATCATTCCTGCCACACAGAAAATATATTTGCAAGCAGTAGAAGAAGGATTGGTAAAAATCTTTATTGAAGCAGGTGCAATTGTTAGTACGCCAACTTGTGGTCCTTGTCTTGGTGGATATATGGGTATTTTGGCAGCAAAAGAACGATGTATTTCTACTACCAATCGTAATTTTGTAGGACGTATGGGAGATGTTACTTCTGAAGTATATTTATCAAGTCCAGCAGTGGCAGCAGCTAGTGCCATTGCTGGTAAAATCATTGGGACAGAAGCACTTGGGTTAGAGGAGGTGGAGTAATATGAAGGCAAATGGTAGAGTATTTCGATTCGGTGACAATGTAGATACAGATGTTATCATACCAGCCAGATATTTAAACTCGTCAAATCCAGAAGATTTAGCAAAGCATTGTATGGAAGATATCGATAAAGAATTTGTCCACAAAGTATCAAAGGGGGATATTATTGTGGCAAATAAAAATTTTGGTTGTGGCTCGTCCAGAGAACATGCACCAATTGCTATTAAGGCAGCT
>CAJFOH010000176.1 GCA_904395845.1 uncultured Lachnospiraceae bacterium | reverse complement strand
TTTTTCTGCTTTCGCACCTTCGATACTATCGACAGCTTGTTGTTTCCAACTACTGTTTCGGTGTAAGGCTTTAGGAATTAAAAGCAATTAACACTGAGTTTGCACCGATTACTCGATACAAAGGGCTTTCTGTTCAATAAAATCTATACTTCTGTATAAGTTTATACAGCTTTATTTAAATTTTTTGTAACAGTTTTGTTACCCAGTAGTTTTTACAATATCTTCCAATACCATTTTCACAATTTCATACGGTGATTTCTCATAGAAACGAATATAAGGAGTAATATCAATAAATACCTCGTCAATGGAATACACATGAATGTCTTCTTTGGAAAAATACTTTAAATATATATTATAAATTTTCGTACTATATTCTATATAAAGTGACATACGAGGCTTGGCAATAATATAATCTAACTTACAATGTTTCCTTTCTTTTTCATTATTGCTACCAATGACTTTTTCTACTTCCACCAATGAATAACCATGGCTATTTCTATTACTATTACTTTCTGCGTTTATTTCTCCTACCCTCTGTTTTACCTCCAATAAACGTGGTCGACTAGATATTCCATATTGTTTTAACGCTGGAGTAACAGCAAGACATATGGTCTTTTCTGTTCTATCTTCATCTGCTACTACAAGAAATGCTGTTAGTGGATCAAGTCCTCGCTCCACACATTCTACTGAAGCATAAAATGATTTTAAATCAATGGCTACATACCTTTTTTCTTCCATTCTCTTACCCTCTTTACAGAATATATGTTTGGTTTTACAATAAAATAGTAACATACTTCTATTACAAGAAAAAGAACAAATGTTTGGTACATTTTCCATATATTGTATCTTATCTAACAATCTCCATAGTATCTTATGAACCCTATGGATACTATGGATACTATGGATACTATGGATACACTTATTGATAAAAAATCCCTCCTAAGTAGATTTTGGTTATTTACCTTATCTACTTAAGAGGGATCATATCATAACTGATGGATGCTCTCTATGAATCATCGTCTTGGATGTGCATAATAGGTTTTTACAATCTCATGACGATTTATATTTAAATAAAATTGTGTCGTTGTGATATCTGCATGTCCTAACATTTCTTTTACATCTTCTAGGGCTGCACCATTGGCAAGAAGGTGAGCAGCAAAGGAGTGACGAATGGTATGTGGAGTAATATCTATGGTTATATTTGCTTTTTTTGCATACGCCTTGATAATTTTCCAAAATCCTTGTCGACTCATTTTACCGCCAGTATAGTTGGTAAATAACCATGGGGTACTATCTTCCTCATATGTATGTTCCAATTGAAAAAATCGAATTAATATTTTTTTTGCTTCCCTTCCAAATGGAATAATTCTTTGTTTTTTCCCATTTTTACAAGTGATGTATTCCATTTCCATATTAACATCTTCTTTTTTTAAATTTACTAATTCTGTTACTCTAATTCCTGTGGCATACAATACTTCCATCATTGCCTTATCACGAATTCCCTTTTTCGTAGTTAAATCTGGTTGATTTAACAAACGGTCCACTTCTTCTACCGTCAAAATCTCTGGAATTTTTCTAACTACAGGACGTGCCTTTAACGCATACGCAGGGTTTGTAGCAATTTCTCCTATCATTTGACAATAAAAGAAAAAAGACTTTAATGAAGTGATACTACGAGAAATGGTAGCAACTGCTCGTCCACGTTGTTCCATATACCATAAATAATTCTGTAAACTTGTTGGTGTCACTTTATTTAATTCTGTAATCCCTTCTTGTTCCAAATATTTTGCCATTTGTAGCAAATCTCTTTTATATGAATTTAGAGTACTGTCTGAAACATTTTTTTGTGTTCCAAAATAAGAGATAAACTGCTCAATTTGTTGTACCATATTATCGTTCCTTTCTTCGTCTTAGGTACTCTTACTTTTTATTTTCTTTACCTATTCATTTGCATATTTTATATTTACTATACTGTATCATATCTAACTATAATATTCAACGAATTCCAAAAAATTTATGATTCATTGTCCCCTCTATCTTTTATAGTAACCAACGTAGTACATATGGATTTATCCATGCCTCTGCCATAACACCTGCAATGCAAACGATTAAAATAAATACTAAGGTAATACACGCCTGACCTAATGTTACTATTTTTCTATGTTTCATATGCTCTTTTAATATATACATTCCATACCCATAAATAATATAATGTGGAAATAAAATACCAATAACAATACAGATGCTAACAGGACCATAAAGCATAGTTGCTGTTCCTAGTAAAATAGCAAAAAAGTATCCAAAATAAACAAAAATTGCTATGAAACATCCCTCTCCTAAAATAGAAAAACCTGCAATCCATAAAAATAAGAAAATACCAATACGCTCTTTTAATATATAAAAAAATAAAGAAACCTTATCGCTCATATTATTTTGTAATTGTTGATAAAAATATGTATTATAAATAACAATGGAATCCATCCATTGTTTCCCTATTTTATTAATTAAAACTGTTCCTATTACAATTCCTACAAAAAAACCAATTAGCAAAAAATTTTCTATCTTTCTATCATGGTAATTGTTCCTATTTCCAACTTGTACTTCCATTTGTTTTCCTCCCATCTTTGTCTAACTTATGCTTCTTTTCTCCTTTTTATTCCATTTCCTACTATTTTCTTAATTTTATCGTTGTATTTTATAAATACATTGTATGACATAAATAAAAAAACCGACCTCCAATGGTTAGATTTTCTTCTAACTTTTAGAGTCGGTCATTTATCGCTAGTTCCTTTTTTTACTATTTTTCAATACCATATTTTACTTTATATGCCATTAATGCAGCTACTGTTTTTGCATCTTGTATTGTTCCATTGTAAATCATCTGTATTAATTCGTCTAATTCATAAGCACAAACTTCTACAAACTCATCTTCATCTAACTGTTGACATGAGGCTTTTAAATTTTTTGCAACATATACATCAATTAATTCATCGCAATAAGCGATGGCTGTTCTTAAAGAAATAAGAAACTCTAAGTCAGAAGATGCATACCCTGTTTCTTCCTCCAATTCTCTTCTTGCACATTCAAGTGTTGGTTCATTGACAGTATCCCTTGCACCTGCTGGAATTTCTAGTGCAATTCGGTCTAGGGCATTGCGATACTGCTTTACCATTAAAATTCTTCCATCTTCTAATACTGGCACAACTGCTGCCGCCCCATTATGACCAATGAAATCCCAATGAACAATATTTCCTTTTGGTGTTTGAATGGTGTCTTTATAAAATTTTAGAATTGTTCCTGTATAAACTAACTCTCTTTTTAGTCGTTTCATTTCTTCCATTATTATCCCTCCTATTTCATTGCTTCGCTTTTTTCATAACACCTTTTTGTCGCTTTTGAAATTGCACCACGAAATCCATGTTCTTCTAATGCTAATACACCTTCTATTGTAGTACCTGCTGGGGAACATACCATATCTTTTAATTCCCCTGGATGTACGTTAGTTTCTTGTACCATTTTTCCTACACCGACCATTGTTTGAGCAATTAAATCGTAAGCATCTTTTCTTGGCATTCCATATTTTACTACACTATCTGCCAAAGCTTCAATGAACATATACATATAAGCTGGTGAACTTCCACTTGCACAAACCGCCGCACTCATTAAATGTTCACTAATCTTTTTCACTTTTCCAAATGACGTAAATATACTTTGAATCATTATTAGTTCTTGTTGAGAAAATAAGTCTTCTTCATAACAAATTGTTGTCATACCCTCTTTTACCAACGCTGGTGTATTTGGCATAGCACGAACAATTCTTTTATCTCTACCTAACCATTGTTGCAACTGTTCTATGGTAATGCCTGGAGCAATAGAGATTATAATATGCTCTGGTGTCACAATATCCTTTATATTTTTAATTACCACTTGATAAAACTGTGGCTTTACTGCTAATATTATGTATTTTGCCTTGTTGGCACATTCAGCATTACTATCTACGAACCTTACACCTGTTTCTTCATATACCTGTTTTACTCTCTCTTTGTTTATATCTGAAAAAATAATATCTACCTTATCAATGGTGCTTAATAAGCCTTGTAACATGGCATACCCCATATTTCCCATTCCTAAAAAACCAATCTGAGCCATTTTTTATCTCCTTTACATTCTTTTCTATTAATATTTATATAATATTTATTTTTTTATTTATATCCTTTGTTATTATAACTACTTAAAATACTTTTTTTGTTCCATATTTTCTTGTTATTTATTCATGCCAACATCACTGTGATTACATATTTATGCTTACATATTTATATGTACATATTGATGTTTACACATAAAATAAGCATTTTTGTATGAACAAATACTGAGAATCAGTGCTATGTATTCTATTCTATGCTATGTATAACTAGTATAGGTCTCATTTATTATATCACATGAGTATTTTATATGCAATGAATGAGTTTTATACCATCTGTTTATTCTGAGTAAAAAACTAGGTTAAGTCCCCCCATAAATAACTAAATGAGATAAACTATATAAATCAAGCTATATAAAAACAATCGCAAAAAAAGGTTCTATATCATGCATCCTTCCAAAAAAATAAATTTGGAACTATTCATTGATATAAAACCTTTTATGTTCAAACTAAGTAATTTCTTATTCTTGATTCAATCAATTATTTTGCAAAATCTGTAACTCGTGATTCTCTAATTACATTAACTTTGATTTGACCAGGATATTCTAACTCAGCCTCAATTTGCTTAGAAATATCTCTTGCTAATAATACCATTTCTGCATCATTTACTTGATCTGGTAATACCATAATTCTTATTTCTCTACCTGCTTGAATTGCAAAAGATTTATCTACGCCCTTGAAAGAATTTGTAATCTCTTCCAATTGCTTCAATCGATTGGTATATGTTTCTAATGTTTCCCTTCTTGCACCTGGTCTAGCTGCTGAAATTGTATCTGCCGCTTGAACAATACAAGAAATTAGACAAGATGGATCAACATCTCCATGATGAGATTCTACTGCGTTAATTACAACTGCTGATTCTTTGTATTTTCTACATAAATCAACACCAATTTGAATATGAGAACCTTCAATATCATGATCTAAAGATTTTCCAATGTCATGTAATAAACCAGCTCTCTTTGCTAAACGAACATCTAAGCCCATCTCTGCAGCTAATAGACCAGATAAATGAGCAACTTCAATTGAATGTCTTAAAGCATTTTGTCCATAACTAAAACGGAACTTCATTTTTCCTAATAGGCGAACAAGTTCTGGGTGAATACCATGAACTCCCACTTCTAAAAGAGCAGCTTCCCCTTCTTCACGAATCATGTTCTCTACTTCTTTTTGTGCCTTTTCCACCATCTCTTCAATTCTAGCTGGATGAATACGACCATCTACAATTAATTTTTCTAAGGCAATACGTGCAACCTCACGTCGAATTGGATCAAAACCTGATAAAATAACAGCTTCTGGAGTATCATCAATAATTAAGTCTACTCCTGTTAGTGTTTCAAGGGTACGAATATTTCTTCCCTCTCTACCAATTATTCTACCTTTCATTTCATCATTTGGAAGTTGAACAACAGAAATTGTAGTTTCTGTCACATGGTCTGCTGCACATTTTTGAATAGCATTTACTACATATTCCTTTGCTCTTTTGTTTGCTTCCTCTTTCGCCTTTGCTTCCATTTCCTTAATTAATTTAGCAGAGTCTAATTTTACTTCCTCTTCTACTGTCTTTAATAAGTACTCTTTTGCTTGCTCAGAAGTGTAACCTGAGATTCTTTCTAACTCTTCTGTTACCTTTTCTGTTAATTGTTCTAATTCTAAATGCTTTTTATTAAGACTTTCTTCTCTTACATTTAGACTAGCTTCACGCTTTTCCATTGCATCTGATTTTCGATCTAAAGATTCCTCTTTATTCATAACACGCTTTTCTAAACGTGATAATTCTGTCCTGCGTTCTCTTGTCTCTTTTTCTAGCTCATTCTTTGTCTTTAATGACTCTTCCTTCGCTTCTAAAAGAGCTTCACGCTTTTTTGTCTCTGCAACTTTTAATGCTTCATCTATTATTTCTCTTGAACGTTGTTCTGCTGTTCCTATTTTATTAGCATATATCTTCTTTTGATAAGAAGTTGCAACGAACCAAGTAATAGCTATTGCTACGATTGCTACGACAATTGCAACAAGGATATATTCCACAGGAGCACCTCCTTTATTTTAATTTTCATCGTACAAGGTACAACAAGTAAATTTTAAACTGTTTTAGCATATATGTCAAGCAAGCCTTTTATATTTTTCTTCTTTTTATTAAAATTGTGTAAATTCTTCTAAATATTTTTGATATGCAACTTTTACTTTTTCATAGGAAAACCCTTTGTTACAAAAATAGCGAAAAATTTTTTGCTTATTTTTTTCCTCTGTTATATCAATCCTACCATATTTCTTTTTTATTTGCTCTTTGACAACATCTTCTTCTACTATATCCATTGTTTCTAATTCTTCCCGTATAATTTCACTACTTACTCCCTTTTGCTCTAATTCAAAAGAAAGTTGT
>CAJFOH010000175.1 GCA_904395845.1 uncultured Lachnospiraceae bacterium | reverse complement strand
TTAGTATTTGATATGGTAGTACCCCATGAATACAGTGAGAAACAAATTGAACGGATAAAGCAACAAATAAATAAAAAAGTACAAGAAAAAGATGTAAGATGCCAATGTGTCATTGATGTAGATAGAAGTTTTATTCAACAAAATATAGGAGAATCGTAATAAATGTGTGTAGAATAAGCAAAGAATAGTAATTGCTATATTTCTTATAAACTATGCTTGGTTGTGATACAATGGGAAAATAAATAATTATGAAATGTTTATCAAGCAATCTTTGTAAACGTAAATAATTGCAAGAGGAGAAGTAATATGTTAGAGAAGGTAGATTTATCCAAAGAAATAACAAAAGAAGAAAAAAGAAAACAAATAGATGAACTTCTAAAACGGCTAGGATTTTTACAGCGAAGGTGTAAGGAAGAAAAAATACCAATTATAATTTTATTTGAAGGACTTTGTGGAGCTGGAAAAGGAACCCAAATCAGTGAATTGATTCAAGGTTTCGACCCAAGAGGTTTTAAAGTATATTCCATTGGGGAAGAAACGGAAGAAGAAAGATTTCATCCATTTTTATGGAGATTTTGGATAAAGCTTCCTAAAAAAGGTCATATTGCTATTCTTGATCGAAGTTGGTATCAAAAGCTACTAAAAGAGGGGTTAAAACATAAGAATGAAATAGCAAAAAAAGAAAACCATAAAGAAAAAACAAAATTATATGGAAGTATTAAGGATACATTATTTTTTGAAGAACAGCTACAAAAAGATGGTATGGTTGTTATAAAGTTTTTTCTTCATATATCAAAAAAGGAACAAGCACACCGTCTGGAAAAATTAAAAGAACGAGAAGAAACTGCTTGGAGAGTAACAAAAGAAGCAGAAAAAGAAAATAAAAAATACAAACAATATCTTACTGTGTTTGAGGAAATATTAGAAAAGACAGACGCTTCATTTGCCCCTTGGAATATTATTGAAGCAGAGAATAAGGAATTTGCTACTATTAAAATAATAAAACTAGCTATTTATTATTTGGAACAAGCGTTGTTAGAAAAAGAGAAGAAAAAAATTGATGAAACAGTAAAGGAGAAGAAAGGCAAACCCATATCTTTTGGTGTTTTATCATCAGTAGATTTAAGCAAAACATTAAATAAAGATACGTATAAAAAGAAAATGGATAAATTACAAAAGAAGCTAGAATTGTTACAAAATCAAATCTATCAGTTAAGAATACCAGTAATTATAGGGTTTGAAGGCTTTGATGCTGCAGGAAAAGGTGGAGCAATTAAACGGTTGACAAGTCATTTAGACCCAAGAGGATATGTTGTTTATCCTACATCGGCTCCCAATGATTTGGAAAAACAATATCATTATCTTTGGAGATTTTGGAAAAATATGCCTAAAGATGGTCATATTAGTATTTTTGACCGTACTTGGTATGGTAGGGTAATGGTAGAACGGATTGAACATTTTTGTAGTGAAGAGGAATGGATAAGAGCATATACAGAGATTAATCAAATGGAGGAACAATTATATCATAGTGGAGCAGTTATTTTAAAATTTTGGTTGCATATTGATAAAGATGAGCAAGAAAGACGATTTAAACGAAGAATGGAAGTTCCGGAAAAACAATGGAAAATTACAGATGAAGACTGGAGAAATCGTAAAAAATGGGAGGAATATGAAGTCGCCGTTGATGAAATGCTAATTCGTACCTCTACCATACATGCACCATGGATTGTTGTAGAAGCAAATTGTAAATATTATGCTCGTGTCAAAGTATTAGAATCGGTCGTAGAAGCATTGGAAAAAAAGATAGAAGAAGTATTGTCAGAATAGGAGAAAAAAATGATAAGAGATGAAATCATACGTTTATGTATCATTATCAATTCTTATCATTTTTTTATAAACTGTAAGTTAACGTATAGTTAACGCCAGTTGACGCCAGTTTACTTATATAAGATGGCAGCCATATCTTCAGGTAGTGGAGCAGTAAATGTTAATCGTTCTTTTGTAATTGGGTGTGGAAATGTAAGTTTATAGGAGTGTAACGCTTGCCGTTTAATATACTCATAGTTTGGATTATAAATAAAATCCCCTGGGAGAGAGTGGTTAATATGCTTCATATGTACTCGAATTTGATGAGTACGTCCAGTTTCTAGGGTAACAAGGGCAAGGGAATGATTATTTTTAAAATCAAGACGTTTATAGTAAGTTTTTGCATAATCACCTGTTACGTTATTTACTTCCCGTTCAATCATTGAGCCTTCTTTTCTTGCGATTGGAGCTTCTATTATTCCTTCTTCCTCAAGAAGTCCTTCTGTAATAGCCAAGTATTCTCGTTTAATTTGTCGTTCTTGTACCATTTGAGATAGAATACCAGCACTTAACATATGTTTTGCCAGAATTAAAAGCCCAGTAGTATCTCTATCAAGGCGATTAATTACTCGGTAAATAAAAGGTTCTCCTTTTTCCTGAAAATAATAGGCAACTCCATTAGCCAATGTATTTTCATAATTGTTAATGGAAGGATGGATAGGCATATTGGCAGGTTTATTAATTACCATAATATCATTATCCTCATATACAATAGAAAGAGGATGATAAACAGCAGGTATATGCTCCGATGGAGTATCATCTTCTAAAGTGACAGTTAAACATTCAGCTTCTGTTAATGGGTAAGTGGTGTATCTATGTATGGAATCTACAGTAAGTCCAGTAGTAGTTTGTCGTAATTTTGTAATTAATCGTTTGGAATAGCCTTCCTTTTTTAAAAATTCTTCAATGGTAAGCCCCTCATCAGCTTTTGTTATATGGTATTGAAATGTACGAATCATATCAATTCCTCCCAAATTTAATTATATCTATGGTATTATATAAAAAAAGAAGGGAAAAATCTAGGATTATTTTCTCCCTTGATAGAAGAAAACATCTAACAAGGGAGAAGAAAACGTCTTTATTCATTTTCTTTTACAATTTCATCTAAAACTTTAATTAAATCTTGAAGTGTATAAATGGAAACATTCTTTTTTAAGATTACATCTTGTAATGCAGGTGAAAGCGTACGAAACTTATCTTGAATTTTTGGATCAATATATGACATAAAAATCTCCTTTCAAAAAATAGAATATATTGTTAAAATACCCAGCAAAGAGAAAAATATACATAAAAGATAATAGCTTCATTTAAACTATGCTTACAGTTGTAAAAGAAAAAGAATTATGATAGAATTTACATACCAAAAAATAATCACTGAGAAAACCACGCTATTTACTTATGAAAAGAAAAAAGAGAAAGTGTACAAATATGAAAGAATATGAAAAACTAGAACAACAGATACAACAGCAATATGAATCTTGTACATTATGTCCAAGAGAATGTAGGAGAAATCGAAACAATGGAGAAATTGGTTTTTGCAAAGTAAGTAGTAATTTAAAGGGAGCAAGAGCTAGTTTACATATGTGGGAGGAGCCTTGTATCTCAGGGGAAGAAGGTTCTGGAACTGTTTTTTTCTCTGGTTGTAACCTTGGCTGTGTTTATTGCCAAAACTACAATATTGCAAAAGGAATTACTGGTAAAGAAATTACTACTCATAGACTTTCTGACATTTTTTTAGAATTACAAGAAAAAGGAGCTAATAATATTAATTTAGTAACGCCAACCCATTATTTATATCATATAAAAGAAGCAGTATTGCAGGCAAAAAAGAAAGGCCTACATATCCCAATTGTTTATAATACTAGTGGGTATGAAAAGGTAGAGTCTTTAAAGCTATTAGATGGCATTGTAGATATTTATTTAACAGATTTTAAATATTTAGATGGGGATATTGCGAAAAAATACTCCAGGGCAGAGGATTATCCAGAAGTAGCAAAAGAGGCATTAAAAGAAATGATACGCCAAGTACCAGAATGTATTTTTGAAGAAGACAAGATGAAAAAAGGGATTATTGTTAGACATTTAATATTACCTAATTATATCAAACATTCAAAAGATGTATTACATTATTTATATAAAACTCATGGAAGTTCTATTTATATTAGCATTATGAATCAATACACTCCATTAAAGCAAGTAGAAAAATTTCCAGAGATT
The DNA here is from genome assembly GCA_904395845.1 of uncultured Lachnospiraceae bacterium. GTDB lineage: Bacteria > Bacillota > Clostridia > Lachnospirales > Lachnospiraceae > Fimimorpha. The sequence goes on along the minus strand of CAJFOH010000175.1, from coordinate 920 downwards.
AACCGAAAAATTACAGAAAAAGAGTATGAAGAAGTAGTAGATTATGCCATTTCCATTGGCATTGAACAAGGGTTTATTCAAGAGGGAGAAACGGCAGATGAAAGTTTCATTCCTTCTTTTAATTGTAGTGGTATTTAAAGATTTACAGGTTAATTAAGAATAGAAAGGAAAGAACATAATTATGAAAGAAATGACAATTAATGAATTTTTATATCATTTAGGCAGTAAAGAACCTGTTCCAGGTGGTGGAGGAGCAGCTGCCATTAGTAGTGCTATGGGGATTGCATTAGGACAAATGGTTGCCAATTTAACTGTTGGAAAGAAAAAATATGAGGAATATGAAGACGAAGTGAGAGAGTATCTTCATATATTAGAGCGTTTAAAACAAGAAAGTTTAGAGTTTGTAGAAAAAGATGCAAAGGCATTTTTACCAGTGACTAAGGCGTATCAACTACCTAAAAACACACCAGAAGAAATTCATTATAGAAATCAATTTATGGAAGAAGCCTTACTTGGTGCTACTATGGTTCCAATGGAAATCATGGAGTTTCTTTTAAAAGTAATTATTATACTAGAACGGTTATCAAAAATTGGAACTAGACTTGCAATTAGCGATATAGGAGTGGCAGTTCAGTGTTGTAGAAGTAGCTTACTATCTAGTTCAATGAATGTTTTTATTAATACTAAATTAATGAAAAACAAAGAAAAATCACAGGAGTTAGAAGAAAAAGCTAGATTCCTTATGCAACAAGGAACAAAAAAATGCGATGAAATATTTGAGTATGTCTTTGATCAAATTACCAACTAAATCATATTGAGAATTATAAAATTATAAGCAGAAAAATGAAAGAAAGAATCGGCAAAATGTTTGATTTGTAATTGAAGAAGAAAGAAAATGGAGAATATGATATGAAACTATT
>CAJFOH010000174.1 GCA_904395845.1 uncultured Lachnospiraceae bacterium | reverse complement strand
TCTTGCCATAATCATCTGATACTTCATTTCACAGAAAGATAATTTGCTCTTTGCTGTATTTCCACAATGGAATCCCATAAATGTATCTTGAAGTGTATAATCATATCTTCCCTTAATATCTTCTTCATACATATCTTTTGGAACTGTATTATTAATATCTAATAATGTAACTGTATCTTCACTTACAACAGTACCAATATATTCACTTAATGCTCCATAAATATCTACTTCACAGGATACTGGAATTCCTTGATCCGTTAATCTACTATTCACATAGCAAGGAACAAAACCAAATTGTGTTTGGAAGGCTGGCCAACATTTTCCAGCAATAGCAACATATTTTCGATAACCCTTGTGATCTCTTACCCAATCTTTTAATGTTAATTCATATTGAGCAAGTTTTGATAATATTTCAGGCTTTTTATTTCCTTCCCCTAGTTCCTCTTCCATTTCCTTTACGATTGCAGGAATTCTTTCATCACCTTCATGTTTTTTAAATGCTTCAAATAAATCAAGTTCTGAATTTTCTTCTAATTCTACCCCTAAATTATAGAGTTGCTTAATAGGTGCATTACAAGCTAAGAAATTTAGTGGACGAGGACCAAAGCTAATAATTTTAAGATTTTGTAAACCAATAACAGCTTTTGCAATTGGAACAAATTCATGAATCATATCTGCACAATCCTTTGCATCTCCTACTGGGTACTCTGGAATGTATGCCTTGATATTCCTAAGTGCTAGATTATAACTTGCATTTAGCATACCACAATAAGCATCTCCCCTTCCACCACATAAGTTATTGCCAGTTTCCTCTGCTGCAGCTATAAACATTTTAGGGCCATCAAAGTGTTTTGCTAATAATGTTTCTGCAATTTCTGGTCCAAAGTTTCCTAAATATACACATAGTGCATTACATCCTGCTTTTTTAATGTCCTCTAATGCTTCTACCATATGTATTTCACTTTCTACAATACAAATCGGACATTCATAAATTTCCTCTCTATTGTATTTTTCACCATAGGCTTTTACTAAGGCTTCCCTTCTTGTCACAGAAAGGCTTTCTGGAAAGCAATCTCTACTTACTGCTACAATTCCAATTTTAATTTTTGGTAAATTATCCATAAAATTCATTGTATTTTCCTCCTAATATTATTGTTAAATTAGTGATATTAATATATATTACTATATATTTTTTATAGTATATTTTATGTTTCACTTATTATATCAAGGAAAATGTTGATAATTCTACCAAAAACTTGCCTAATCTATGGCATTTTTTTGTCTTTTTCTATATTCACTTGGAAGTATCCCATAGGCTCTTTGAAACTCTTTGGAAAATGCCTTGCTATTTGGAAACCCATTTCTAATTGCCACTTCATTAACAGTACAATTGGAATTTGCAAATTCTTTAAATGCATACTCTATACGAACACTTTGTAAGTATGCCTTATAATTGGTTTTTGCATATTTTTGAAACATTCGTGATAAATAGGTTGGAGAATAATTAAATTCATATGCTACCGATTCCAATGTAAGTTCTTCTCTGTAATGATTTTTAATATACTCTGTAATAACAGATAATTTATCTAGTTTTTTGTAACGCTTGCTAACTTCTTTTGTAATTTCTTCTTTCCTATATTCTGTAATAAGAAGGTATAATATTTGAAAAAATTTACTTTGAACGTCCCATTGATATCCCAATCCCTTCCTACATATCCCCTCATACATTTGTTTTACCAATTCTAAAATCATCGTATCTTGCTGTCTTTTCTTATGGCTAAATAATACAAACTGGTTTCCTTCTGTATAGTATGTTTCAAATAATTCCAGTGGAATTTGTAGTACAAGAGTTTTATTTGGATTTGGGGCATGAATGGCATGAATTTCGTTGGAATTTAATAATACAAAATCTCCAGCGTGCAATTTACTTTTTTCCTCGTTAATATAAAATACTAAACTTCCTTCAAATACAGCAAAGATTTCTATACAACGATGCCAATGTTTTTCTCTTATATACTGACCATCTTTTCCTTCAAATTGAAATAATTTAAATGGAAAACCAATATTGGGAATGATTAATTCTTGTTCAAACTCCATTTTTTTACCTCTTTTTTATATTTCAATATTTATTACTGATATTGAGAATTGTATAATTGAAAATAAAATCCTTTTTCCTGCAATAACTGGTTATGTTGCCCCATCTCTATTACTTCCCCATCTTTTACAACGAGTATAAGATCTGCATTTTTAATAGTAGATAAACGATGGGCAATAATAAAACAAGTTTTATGCTCCATTAATGTTTTCATAGCTTTTTGAATTTGTAATTCTGTTCTAGTGTCTACATTAGAAGTTGCCTCATCTAAAATAAGCATATTAGCATCTAAAAGCATTGCTCTTGCAATGGTAATTAGTTGTTTTTGTCCCTTTGAAATATTTGTTCCATCGTCACTTAATATGGTATCATATCCATTTGGTAGTTTCATAATATAAGAATGAATATTAGCAGCTTTTGCTACTCGAATAATATCCTCCATAGTAGCATCTTCTTTTCCATAGGCAATATTTTCTTTTATTGTTCCATAAAATAGCCATGTATCTTGTAATACCATAGCATACGATTTTCGAAGACTATCTCTTGTTACATCTCTTATATCATTTCCATCAACAGTAATGTTACCTGAAGTTACATCATAAAAGCGCATGAGCAAATTAATTAATGTTGTCTTCCCTGCACCTGTTGGTCCTACAATTGCAATTAATTTTCCTTTTGGTGCTAAAAAACTTAAATGATGAATAATCTCTTTTTCCTTTACATATCCAAAGCTAACATCTTTCATTTCTACTGTTCCATCTACATTATTTAATACAATTGCATTTTCTTTATCAGAAGCTTCAGGTAGTTCATCTAACAAACGAAAGACTCTCTCTGCTGCTGCAAGAGCAGATTGTAATTCACTCATTATATTAGCAGCTTCATTAATTGGACCTGAAAACTTTCTAGAATATAATACAAAAGAAGAAATATTACCTAATGTCATCTTACCAAATAAATATAAAATTGCACCAAACATAGTGACCAAAGACAAAGAAATATTACTAATAATATTCACTGTTGGTCCTACCATACTTCCCATATAATCAGCACGATAATAAGCATCAACTGCCTCTATGTTACTTTTTTGAAATTTCTCAATTGTATTCTCCTCCTGACTATATGCTTTTAGTGTCTTTTGTCCAGATATCATTTCTTCGATACTTCCATTTAACTCTCCCAATTTTTTGGAACGTTGACGAAACAATGGTCTAGTAATTTGAGTAAGTTTTTTAGTAAAAAAGATGGACATTGGTACTGTAACAACAAAAACTAATACTAAGGTAGGTGATATCATAATCATCATAAAAAATGAGCCAATAACAGTAATGGTGCTTGCTAAAATTTGAACAAAATCAGAAGATAAACTGGTATTAATTGTATCAATATCATAAGAAATTTTACTAATAATATCCCCACTAGGATTTGTATCAAAATACCCTACTGGCAATGTCATCAAACGTGAAAACACATCATTTCTCATAGAATATACAACATTCTTAGTAATATAAAGCATTAACACAGACAATAAATATGCAGTAATAGAAGCCAATGAATATACGATTATCATTAACACACAATAAAAAATAACTTCATTAAAATTTACTTCTCCTTTGCTAGTTCCAATTGCATCAATGGCAAAACCAGATAACATTGGACCAACAAGAGATAATACATTAGTTGTACCACTAAGTACAATTGCCAATACTAGAAACCACTTATAATGAAGCAAATATTGTCCTAACCTTAGTAATGTTCCTTTTTTATTCATTACCTTCACCCCCTATTTGTGAATGACTAATCTCCCTATAAATCTCACACTGCTTTAATAATTCCTCATGTGTTCCATATCCAACCATCTTACCCTCATCCATTACAATAATCTTGTTGCAATTCATAATAGAACTTACACGTTGCGCCACCATAATCGTTGTAGTGTTTTTATAATGCTTTCTAATTTCACTTCGCAATCGTGCATCTGTTTTATAATCCAAAGCACTCGATGAATCATCCAATATTAAAATACTTGGATTGTTTGCCAATGCTCTAGTAATAAGTAACCGTTGCTTTTGTCCTCCACTTAAGTTTGCCCCCTTAATCGCTAATGGGAAATCAAGTCCACGCTCCATAATAAATTCATAGGACTGTGCTGTTTTTGCAGCCTCTATTACTTGCTCTTTTGGGATTTCTCGACCAAAACTAATATTTTCATAAATGCTGTCTTTAAATATAATATCGTTTTGGAAAACTACTCCAAACATACTTCTAAGTTCGTTCATTGGATAGGAAGTAATGTTTTTACCATTGACAAAAATATTTCCTTTTTTTATATCATAAAAACGCATTAGTAATTGTATTAAAGTGGACTTCCCTGAGCCAGTTGCACCTATAATCCCTAATGTTTCTCCTTTTTTTAGCGAGAAAGAAATATTTTCAACTGTTGTTTCATTGTCATAGCCAAAAGAAACTTGATCAAAGACAATAAAGTCCATTTCCTTTTCATCACTTGGTACGATACACTGCTCCTCGTTATATTCTAACACATTTGCAATACGCTTTCCTGATGCATAAGCCTTAGAATACATAACAAATAAGCGAGAAATAAATAAAATGGAGTTTAATACCATGGTAACATAAGACATAAATGCGACAATGGTAGCTGCCTCTAATGTTCCATTATTAACTCGATATGCACCTACAAAAATAATAAGTACCAATCCTAAATTTAACAAAAGACTCATAATAGGGTTTAAAGCATTCATAAATAACCCTGCCTTCTGATCTTTTGTCACTACCTCTTTGTTAATAGCATCAAACTTTTCTTTTTCAAATGATACCTTTGATAAGGCTTTGATTACTCGAATCCCTGTAATAACCTCTCTCATTTGACGAACAAATCGGTCATTTGCTTCCTGCACATTTGTGTACATAGGAATTCCTTTTTTTGAAATCGTATATACAATAATTGTCATAATAGGTAGCAATGCCACCATAACCAATGTTAATGTTACATCCAATGCAAAACTCAGCATAATTCCACCTAGTAACATAATAGGAGCACGTACCCCTAATCGTTGCATCATTCCAAACATTTGATGTAAATTATAGGTATCTGATGTTGCTCTTGATATCAAAGATGGAGTTGTAAGTTCTTCTAACTGTTTGCTTGATAAGTACATAATTTTGTGAAATAAATCATAGCGAATTTGTTCCGTAGCATTTCTAGCAACTTTAGAAGCCATTCGATTTGCTGTTACATTTCCTAGAAATGCTAAGACGGAAAAAAGCAACATAATGCCACCCCAATAAAGTATTAATTTTACGTCTTGTTGTGGCACAATATCATTAATAACATAGGCTAGTAGCATTGGTATGATTAATTCTGCAATTGTGGCTAACACTTTTATCAAAAAGCCAACTATCATACGAAATCTGTATGGTTTTAGATAAGAAAATATCTTTTTCATATATATCCCCCTTGTCTGATAATGTAATGTACAACTTAATTTTGTTTACTGAAATAAATTAAATTGGTTTGTATTAATATTTTTTATACTTAAATTCTTTTTCTATTATACTCACTTGTTTCCTATGTTTCAATACATTTCTCATTATATGAAAACATCATTTATTCCCTAATCTTATCAATAAAATGCTCATTATATTTTTTGATATAAAAATACTCCCGTAATACAATACAAGTTATTTACCCTATTGTATCATGGGAGTATTTAAGATAATTTATTGTATAATGATAAGTAGCTATTACTAGCTAATACGACCGCAATTCATTTCATATACATAATCTGCAACTCGCATAGTAGATTCTCTGTGAGAAACTAGGATAACTGTTTTATCTTCACATTCTTCACATAAGGATTTTAGAATAATTCCTTCATTTAAACTATCTAAATTACTTGTAGGTTCATCTAGTAATAAAAATGGTGCATCATGTAAAAATGCCCTAGCAATACCAATTCGCTGTTTTTCACCGCCAGATAAACTATCTCCTAGTTCACTTACTTTTGTTTCATATCCATTTGGAAGTGATTCAATAAACTCATGAATAGACGCTTTTTTTGCTGCCTCAATTACTTCCTCCATAGTTGCATCTAATTTACCGATACGAATATTAGCTGCAATGGTATCATGAAACATACACGTTTCTTGTGTCATATATCCTTCTATATTTCGTAAGCAATTTGTATTTATCTCTTTAATTGGTGTATTTGAAATCTCAACAGAACCATCTTTTGTATCCCAAAAACGCATGAGTAACTTTAGTACTGTTGATTTTCCAGAACCACTTTTTCCACGAATCCCAACAATAGAATTCTTTTTTATGTCAAACGATACTTGATCGAGTACTAACTCATTCTCATAAGAAAAGGATACATCTTTCATTGTTGCTCCATCAAAAGAGATATCTTTTCCATCAGTAACATCTTCTACTTGTGGTGTTTCTTCTAAAATAGACAATACTCGTTCCCCACTAGCTAATGTTAATAATAAGTTATTGGATAGATTACTAAGAGCAATTACTGGACCAAAAGAACTCATCATAGCAATAGTTGCAATAACGACTCCATCTATTCCTAACATACCTTTTTCATAGAAATAAATGGAAGTGAAAAATACTGCTAAGTCAATCAAAAGAACAACAACCCCTG
>CAJFOH010000173.1 GCA_904395845.1 uncultured Lachnospiraceae bacterium | reverse complement strand
CTACTGTCAAGCTTTAAAAATTTATATTAAAACTTAAGAACTTCTTCTAAATATTGCACAGGTTTTAAACCGATCACAAATCTCTTCTTTTTCATAGACAATTTTGGTCGGCATATCTCCATTATTTTTAATATACTTAGGCACCATTTTCTTATAATATTTTGATTTTGTGCTGCTTGTTTATCTATCGTTGTATTTGCGTCTTCTTTAAATGTAACATCCAAATGCCAGTGCATACTTTCTACGCTCCAGTGTCCTCTGACTGCTCGATGGAACAATTCAATATCATTTTTTAAACTACTTATATAATACCGATATTCCTTCTTTTCCCCTGTTTCATTTCGGATCGTTTTTTCCTCCATTCCAATACTTTTTAGTCCTTTCCACTCCTTTTTCTTAGAAAGCCAACCGATGTTCTCTGTTTGATAGTATTCTCTTATTTCGATTTGTCCATGTGCTTTTTCTATTGTCCGTTTATAATTTCCTTGTTTTTTTATCTTTTCTTTTTCTTCTTTATCAGCAAAATATACGGTCACATCTTCATATAAAGTTCCTTGATTTTTCTTCAACGCTAATACATAATCCGCTCTCTTTTTTCGAATTTTTTCTGCGATGCCTATTTGGGTTCCCATTGCATCAATGGTGATGACTTGTCCCTTTATTTGTATCTGTTCTAGTAATTTTGGAATTACTGTAATTTCATTGCTTTTTTCTTCAACTGCCTTTTGACCAAGGCAGAATCCATCTTCCTTGCTCCATGCGGACACAATATGATTTGGTTTTCTATTTTTACGTGTATTGGAACGCATAGTTTTTCCATCAATACAGATAATTTTTTTTAATACTTCTCCTTCTTCACGATTGAGCAATTCTTGCCATTTTCCATACAACTTTTGTAAAACTTCTGGCGAAATCATTCCCATAACACGGTTTATTGTATCGTGAGAAGGAACCCCATGTTTTAATTCAATATACTTTCGTAAGTAATCTTGATAAGCATCTGCAAACATCTCCATCTCTACCCAATCATCCGCATTTGCTAGTGTTGCAAACAAAACAATCACTAGGATATCTTTTAATTTATGTCGTACTTTACTTGTTTGACGAATATCTTCAATATAATCCATCCATTCTAATAATTCTTCCATATAGAAACACTCCTTTTTTTCTATTATAACAGAAAAAAGGAGCGTTATTCACAATTTATTTACTCATGCGTTTGTCGTGTATTTCTTACCACGACAAATGAATGAAGCCTTTTAGTTTCCTAATAAACTTGTCAATTTTTATTGAGACAAAAATAGGATAAGCATTTGCCTATCCTATTTTTGTACTTTAAAATCTTATAACTTCATATGTTTTACATTTTTTTCTATTCAAAATGCATAAGTCTTAAATAGAACTATCTTAGAAATTATTACATTTTAAGAGTATTGTCCTAGATAACTCTTATATATCAAACTACACATTATTCTATATATTTGTTAATATCTGGAGCTGAATCTTCCTTAAAACTTTCATCTTGAAGATAATTCAAGGTTTCAAAAACATAATCGTCATATTCCCCTAATTTTTCCACAGTAAATTTTAAGTTTAAAGTATCTCCACTCTTATAATTAGTAGTTAAATTTCCTTTAAACTCCAAACCATAGATTGGATCTTCCATACTTTCGAATTGAAAGAATGTTACATCTCTTTCTTTATTGTACGAAACAGTTTTTATCATATCAGAAAAATGTATTTCATCTCCAACAGTATAGTCTAAAAAAGAATCTACTTCTATATTAGAATCTTTATCCGTTTTTTGATCAATAAGTTCTTTTAAATTAATAGATTCTTTATCAACACTATGATTATATAATGCTATAGGCATTGTATACACTTTATTATCAACTATAATCTTTTTAACATTATCTGATATATTACCATCAATTACATATGGAACATTTTCCAAAAATACTGGTGAAGGTTGAACTTCACCATTTGGCCAATAGTGATCATTAAACCATATGGTTAAATCCCAAATAGCCGTATCTGTATAAGTATATATAAAGTCAAATGTTCCAGAATTCTTAACTCCTGTAATCTGATCTTGCAGACTTGAACCTGAACTAATTCTACCTAAACTATAATAGGTTCCATTAGGTGTAACCTTAGATAAAGCTACGTAATTGGAGCCACCAGAAAACGCCTTCTTTTTAGCATTCATAGAAACAGTAGTTTTCACTCGATTTTGATTCCATGTAGTTTGTATAGGTGTTCTATACACTATAGATGGACCAATATTATATTCCTTATTATTAAAGCATTGAGAACCTAAAGATTGAGCCCAAGTATGACTAGAGTCAGTAGTAATTATTCCGCCCCCTTTAGGCGTATAATTATTCAATTGTATAGAACCTACTGCAGCTGGTACTCCATATTTTATAGCATACCAAAGAGTTTTTAAAACCCAAGCAGGAACGCTAGCAGCTTTAGGTTCGTATGAAATATTAGTTTCTGGAATATTTTGATAATCGGATGCTAAAACTGGTAGATGTGAAAATAAACTAGAACCAAAGATACAAGTAGATAAACCTAATATAATACATTTCTTAAGTTTCATAAGTCCTCCTTATATACTTTTTTTAAATTATATATTTTAATTATTTCACTAGTGTACTTTTATTATATTAACTTTTTTTGTTTTGTCAATAATTTATATAATTTTTTCTTGCATTTACCCTAATTTTGTTATATATTATTATATGCTTTATTGTATTTTTATGAAAGGAAGGTTATATATTATGAAATCACTATCTAAATCCATAGTTATTTTATTATTATTATTATACAATTTAATAATAATAATATTTGCCTCACAAACAATTGGTATACGAAAAGCAAATGGGAGAGCTTTTTATACTTTAAAGGAAACTTCGCATGAAACCTTATATAAATGGAAAAAAGAACTTATTCGTATCATACCAAAAGATGATGAGAATAATTTTACCATTATATTTGAAAATGAAAATGATAAAATGACATTATTATCCCAAGTACAAAAAGACTTTGAACAATATACCATTCATTTATATACAACTGATAATATAGAACTTTGGCGAGGGGTTTATCATAAAGAATGGGATAAACAAATTACAAGCATATCCCAAATAAAACCAGAAAATAATATTGATGTGGGAAGTAGTACTATATATATAAAAAATGAATGGTTAAGCGTTATGTTTAAGAATGGAGAATATATAGAAATCCCATTAAAAGATTTATCTAAAATCATAACTAAAAATACCACTTACAAGCTAGAGGGACAAATAAAAGATTTAGTCTACGGTTTATTCGTTCAAGTTATAGGTATATGTATTATTTTGTTTAGAAATAACCTCTTCAAAGTAGAGAGATGGCTAGCAGGATTTTTTTTCCAAAACACTGATAATCTAAAACCAACGGATTTATATCTTTTCTGCGTGTTTATACTTGGAACTATTTTTATTCTATTAGGGTTAGTATTTGTATCAATTATCTGTATTTAACTCTGGTTTTGATATAAAGAAGGAAATAATAGAAAATAGACTCATTTTACTATCCTGTTTTTAAAGGGACTCTCACACTAAGAATGTGATATGTTCCTTTCTAAGTGTCACGTTTTGTTATTTCAAAAGTCTACCTAGAAGGGAATATATCACATTTTCTAATCCTTAAAGCACTAACCTCAAACAAAAAACGCATAAAATTTTTATTCCTTATTATCCTACTGTCAAGTTTTAACAATTTCTGTTAGAACTTACGAACTTCTTCTAAATATTACACAGGTTTAAACCGATCAGAACTCTCTTTTTTTATAGAAATTTTATGGTATCACTCAATCACTTCTAAAATACTAAAACACCATTTCTTTCTATACCCAACTATCTGCATTTTGCAATGTTGCAAACAAAAAAAATTACTAGGGTATTTTTCATTTATGTCGTACATTATTTCTTGATGAATATCTCACATATAATCCATTCATTCTAATAATTCTTACATATAGAAATGCTCCTTTATACTATTATGATAATAGAATAAAGGAGCGTTGTTCACAATTTATTTACTCATGCGTTTATCATGCACGTGGAACTTTTTTATAGATTTATAAATTTGATTATGATATAATAAACATAAAAGTGTTGATACTAAAAAACTTTGTTTTATAAAATTAAAATAATTATATATTTATATAAGAAAGAATAGCAAAAGAATTGATTTAAAGGAGTACATATGGGAAGAGTTATTGCAGTTGCCAATCAAAAAGGTGGAGTAGGAAAAACCACAACGACAATTAATTTATCTGCAAGTTTAGCAGAAATGGGTCATAAAGTTCTTACCATTGATTTAGACCCTCAAGGGAATACTTCCAGTGGACTAGGAATAGATAAAAATAATGTAGAAAATACAGTATATGAGTTATTAATTGGAGAATGTAAAATAACTGATTGTATTTACCAAGGACCATTTGAAACCCTTCATATTATTCCATCAAATGTAAATTTATCAGGTGCTGAAATTGAATTAGTTGGAGTAGAGAAGAAGGAGTTTATTTTAAAAGAGGCAGTAAAAAAGATAAAGAGCAAATATGATTTTATTATTATTGACTGCCCACCAGCTCTTAGTATGTTGACAATTAATGCTATGACAACAGCAAATACCATTTTAGTTCCAATTCAGTGTGAGTATTATGCGCTAGAAGGTCTTAGCCAACTAATTCATACCATTAACTTGGTAAAAAAAGGATTAAATAAACGTTTGGAAATTGAAGGCGTTGTATTTACTATGTACGATGCAAGAACTAATTTGTCATTAGAAGTAGTAGAAAATGTAAAAGACACATTAAAACAAAACATTTATAAAACAATTATCCCAAGAAATATACGATTAGCTGAAGCTCCTAGCCATGGACTTCCAATTAATTTATATGATAAACGTTCTGTGGGTGCAGAAGCATATCGCTTATTGGCACAAGAAGTAGTAGAAAGAGAATAAAATAATAAGGATAGGAAGAAGAAATATGGTAAAAGCAAAGAAAGGTGCATTAGGTAAGGGACTAGGTTCTCTTATTTCATTGGATATAGAAGAAACGTCAACAAAAAAAGTAACTACAAAAGCAAAAGACGAAACTGGAAATGGGGAAACTATTTTAAAAATCCGTCAAATCGAACCAAATAAAAATCAACCTAGAAAAAAATTTGAAGAAGATTCCTTACAAGAACTAGCAGAGTCTATTAAGCAATATGGACTAATACAGCCAATTATTGTTCAAAAAAAGGCAGGAGAACAATATGAAATTGTGGCAGGCGAGAGAAGATGGAGAGCTAGCAAACTTGCAGGTTTGAAAGAAGTTCCTGTTATTATCAAATCATTTACCCAGCAAGAATTAGCAGAAATCTCACTAATTGAAAATATTCAAAGAGAAAATTTAAACCCAATTGAAGAGGCAATGGCATATCATCGTTTAATAAAAGAATTTAATTTAAAACAAGAAGAAGTAGCAGAGAGAGTATCTAAGAGTAGAACAGTGATTACGAATGCACTTCGATTACTTAAATTAGATGAAAAGCTACAACAAATGCTAATTGAAGGGCTTATTAGTACTGGTCATGCCAAAGTATTGTTAGGACTTGACAAAAAAGAATTGCAGTTACAAGTAGCAGAAGCTATTATAGATGATAGACTTAGTGTACGAGAAACAGAGCAAATGGTAAAACAATTGCAAAAGCCAAGAGCAGATGAAAAAGAGCAAAAAAAAGAATTAAAAAATCAAGAATTATATCAAAGAATTGAAGATAGAATGAAAGAAAAGATAGGTTCTAAAGTAAAAATTCAAAGAAAGACAGAAGAAAAAGGGAAAATAGAGATAGAATATTATTCCACAGAAGACTTAGAACGAATTATGGAAATATTAATGTAGGAGATGCTAGGATGGATTATATTATAAACATATTAAATAATAATATGCACTACATATTACTTGCATTTCTTTTACTTATTTGTCTAAATTTTCTTGTATTAATTCTTGTGTTAAGAAAGCATAGTAAATTAAAAAAGAAATATGAAGCCTTTATGAAGGGAAATGATGGAGAATCATTAGAGGATATTTTAAAAAAGGTAGTTTTAGATAATAAAAAGGTAAAAGAGCAAGAAAAAACGAATATTGAAAATATTTCATCAATACAACAACAATCCATAGCCTGCTATCAAAGAATGGGGCTAATTAAGTATGATTCTTTTCGTGGTATGGCTGGGCAATTAAGTTTTGCACTTGCCCTTTTAAATGGGGAAAACAGTGGATTTATTATGAATTGTGTACATACGCAAGATGGATGTTATACCTATACAAAATTAGTTGTTAATGGTAAATGCGATGTTGTATTATGTGAAGAAGAAAAAGATGCATTACAAATTGCGTTAATGGATTAAATGCAGATAGTGTACAAAATATAAAAGAAAAACATTGGTATTCTTTATATAAAAATAAAAGGAATACCAATGTTTTTTATATTAAAAAAGTAATGTTCCAACGAGAATAAGCCCAATAATAAAAATCCCCATACCTAGTAAATGTAGTACAAAAATATGAAAATCTGTTGGTTTTAAAAATTCTGTATTTTCATAAAAGAATTGACCAATCCATAATTCAAGCTGTGTTAATGCATGGTTAAAAATTATAATACAAAGTCCTAAAAGCTGTATAAAAATACCTAAGACAACACTATTCAATAAATGGCTAATTTTAGTTGTTGTTTGATTTAAAATCATCGATGAAAATGCAGAAAAAGGTAAAAAACTTGTATTAATCATAAAACCGTCTTTATCCATAATTAGTTTAAACGACTTTCCGCTAGAGGAAAGAATGGAGTTAGTGTTTGGCATAGATGTAATTTGTCTATGCTGTTTTACATCATAAGTTCCTTTAAAATAGGTTTCTTCTTCTGTAAATACTTCAATGGTATATTGGGAGCTATCTATCTGTTCAATAGTAGCTAGTAAGTCAAACACTTCTGATTGATGATGAAGGGATATTTTGACTGGAGCAGAAGATAAATCAAAGGAAACGGTACTATCTGCAGAAATCATATATGTAGTTGTATTTAAAGATTTTAGTATAGGATAAAAAAATGGGTTATTGCTATCATATACTCCAATGGTTCGAAAACCAAGATTTAACGCATAAAAATTAAATACAATAAATAAAGAGATTAAAAAAATACAAAAAATTCTTTTTGGATATTTTGAAATCATAACGGTATCTGTATCCTTTCTATATATCTAATTGATATATTATTATCACAATAGGAAAACTATATTACAAATTACAATAAAAAACTAAAGTAAATGCATAAATTTTCCTTTATATTATACGTGATTTCTTTTGAAAAGTCTATATATAGGTAACAAATTATATCAATCAATCAAATAAAAAAAGTGGAATTTATTCCATTGTTTCTAGACAATATTAGTAAAAACAAATTGGAAAATGGATAATTAAAAATGAAATAATAAAAAATATATAAAACTATATTCAAATAAAGGAAAATATGATACGATATCAAAAAATATAATGTTTCGTGATATTGATTTTACTTGTGTTTTTGTTAAGGGGGCATTAATAATATATGAAAAATTATTTGAAGAAACATAAAATATTAATGATAGGTTTTATATTATTGGCATTATATAATGCAATTATATTACAAGGTGCATTATATAACAAAGGGGTTGTACTTGGAAATAGAGGTATTTTTTTGAATTAAAAGAGTCTAATAATGGCTTTTGTTATAGGACTGGCAAGGAAGAAGTGCAAATTTTACCAAAGAAAGACGATTATTCTACTATTACTTTTAAACATAATGAAAATAAGGTAACTTTGTTATACAAAAAAGTTGATAAGGTAGAACAAAGTACAATTGCATTTTATACCAAAGAACAAAAAGTAATATGGAGTGCAGTTTATTATGGTGATGAGTACACACAAGATACATGGCTACAAACTGGCGAAAAAGAAAATCAGTTTATAGTAAATGTAGAAAATAAAAAAATATTTTTAGGGGAAAAGTATTTTAATATTGTATTTCAACAAGGAGAAGCCTCCTCCTATTTATATCGTGATATAAGCAAAATGATAGTAAAAGATACTTCCTATCAGTTAGACGGAAAAATGCAAGGGCTATTTGTAGGTCTGACAATTCAACTATTAGGTGTAGCCTTACTTGTGGCACATAGCCATAAAGGAGAGAAATCTGCATGGAAAGAAAACTATTTATATACAAGTAACAAACAAGTAGAGTATGAAAAATTGATTAAGTATGTTATTTTTTGTACAGGTAGCATAATTATTTTGTTGGGACTTATATTAACAACTGTAATATGTGTAGGCTAAACATACATTATATAAAAATATATAGTATAAAAATACATTGCATAAAAAAGATGGTTGATAAAAGGAAAAAAGACATTATAAATAAAAATAAAAAAAATCTAAAAAAGGGATTGACATTTATTTAACAATAATATATAATGCTAGTGTGATAAAAAAATAACAATAAAGTTAAAAAATTATCAAGTAAGTTTGAATTTTACATTTAAGTAAAATGACTAAAGTAACTTAGATGTTTTGTATATAACATAAGAGTTAAGAAAAGGAGAAGAAGATATGGCAAAGAAGGAAATGGTTTCACCTCAAATCGTAGATAGTGTAGAATCACTAAAAGCTAGAATGGAGGAGTTACGTCAAGCGCAAAGAGAATTTGCAACATTTACACAAGAACAAGTAGATAAGATTTTCCATGCAGCAGCTACAGCAGCAAATAAGATGAGAATTCCATTAGCAAAGATGGCAGTAGAAGAAACAGGCATGGGAATTGTTGAAGATAAAGTTATTAAGAATCACTATGCAGCAGAATATATTTACAATGCTTACAAGGATACAAAAACTTGTGGAGTAATTGAAGAAGATAAAGCATTTGGAATTAAGAAGATTGCAGAACCAATCGGTTTAATTGCAGCAGTTATTCCAACTACAAACCCAACATCAACAGCAATCTTTAAAACATTAATCGCTTTAAAGACAAGAAATGCTATTATCATTAGCCCACATCCTCGTGCAAAGGCTTGTACAATCGCAGCAGCTAACATTGTAAAAGAAGCAGCAGAAGCGGCTGGAGCACCAAAGGGATTAATTAGCTGGATTGATGTTCCATCATTAGAATTAACAAATGAAGTTATGGCAAATGCTGATATTATTTTAGCAACAGGTGGTCCTGGAATGGTTAAGGCAGCTTACTCTTCTGGAAAGCCAGCATTAGGAGTAGGTGCAGGTAATACACCAGTTATTATTGATGAAACAGCAGATATTAAGATGGCAGTATCTTCTATTATTCATTCAAAAACATTTGATAATGGTATGATTTGTGCATCTGAACAATCTGTAACAGTATTAGAGCCTATTTATAAAGAAGTTAAGAAAGAATTTGCAGATAGAGGTTGCTACTTCTTAAAGAAAGATGAAATTGATAAAGTTCGTAAGACAATCATTATTAACGGTGCATTAAATGCTAAGATTGTAGGTCAATCTGCTCATACAATCGCAAAATTAGCTGGTGTAGATGTTCCAGTTGATACTAAGATTTTAATTGGTGAAGTAGAATCAGTAGATATTTCTGAAGAATTTGCTCATGAAAAATTATCTCCAGTTCTTGCTATGTACAAGGCAAAAACATTTGATGAAGCAATCGAAAAAGCAGAACATTTAGTAGCAGATGGTGGATATGGTCATACATCTTCTATCTATGTAAATGTAAACGAAAAAGAAAAGTTAGAAAAGCATGCAAATGCTATGAAGACTTGTCGTATTTTAGTAAATACTCCAGCAGCACAAGGTGGTATTGGTGATATTTATAACTTTAAGTTAGCTCCATCATTAACACTTGGTTGTGGTTCTTGGGGTGGAAACTCTGTATCTGAAAACGTAGGTGTAAAACACTTAATTAATATTAAGACAGTTGCTGAGAGGAGAGAAAATATGCTTTGGTTTAGAGCACCTGAAAAAGTTTACTTCAAGAAGGGATGTCTTCCAGTAGCTCTTGATGAATTAAAGACAGTATTAGGTAAGAAGAGAGCATTTATCGTAACTGACTCTTTCTTATATATGAATGGATATACAAAGGCAATTACAGACAAATTAGATGAAATGGGAATTGCACATGAAGTATTTGCTAACGTTCAACCAGACCCAACACTTGCAAATGCACAAGAAGGTGCTGCTGCAATGACAAGATTCCAACCAGATGTTATTTTAGCATTAGGTGGTGGTTCTGCTATGGACGCTGGTAAGATTATGTGGGTAATGTATGAACATCCAGAAGTTGATTTCCAAGATTTAGCTATGAGATTTATGGATATTCGTAAGAGAGTATATACATTCCCTAAGATGGGAGAAAAGGCTTACTTTGTAGCTATTCCAACATCTTCAGGAACAGGTTCTGAAGTAACACCATTCGCAGTTATTACAGACCAAGAAACAGGTGTAAAATACCCACTAGCTGACTATGCATTACTTCCAAATATGGCTATCGTTGATACAGATAACATGATGAGCCAACCAAAAGGATTAACAAGTGCATCTGGTGTAGACGTATTAACTCATGCCCTTGAAGCATACGCTTCTATTATGGCATCTGATTATACAGATGGTTTAGCATTAAAGGCTATGAAGAATGTATTTGATTACTTACCAACTGCTTACAATGATGGTTCTAATGTAGAAGCCAGAGTAAAGATGGCAGATGCTTCTTGTATGGCAGGTATGGCATTTGCAAATGCGTTCTTAGGAGTATGTCACTCTATGGCACACAAATTAGGTGCATTCCATCACTTACCACATGGTATTGCAAACGCATTATTAATTTCTCTAGTAGTAGAATTTAATGCAAATGATTGCCCACCTAAGATGGGAACATTCTCTCAATATGAATATCCACATACAAAGGCTCGTTATGCTGAATGTGCTCGTTTCTGTGGATTTGCAGGAAAGAATGATGAAGAATCTGTTAAGAATTTAATTGAAAAGATTGAAGAATTAAAGGCTGCTGTAGGCGTTAAGAAATCAATCAAAGAATATGGAGTAGATGAAAAGTACTTCTTAGAAACATTAGATGAAATGGTTGAGCAAGCATTTGACGACCAATGTACAGGGGCTAACCCAAGATATCCATTAATGAGCGAAATTAAGGAATTATACTTAAGAGCTTATTACGGAAACTAATTTCGCCTTCTTCTTCGCCTCCTTACAAAAGTAGGGAGGTTATATATAAATAATCTAATCTTATGTCAAAAGGTCAATAAGCATAGCTTAATAGCACAGCTTATTGACCTTTTTAATTTCTTTTTATTATGTTCCCTGCGAGAATCGAACTCACAACTAGCGCTTAGGAGGCACTTGTTATATCCATTTAACTAAGAGAACGTATATTAAATATATAAGAATATATGGACAAATATAACAAATAATGTTATGTGTGTAATGCAATGAAATATAGATAACCATTCCTTTATAGTAAGAGTTTCATCATAAGTTATATAGGTTTCGTTCTCATTGCTACATAATAAATTGTTATAGAACCAAAGAGATACTAAAGTATCTTTTATATATTTAATAATGGAATGTTTCATATTATAAGTGTAACGGTGTACACTTATAGTATTAGTATAATAGGAAATTGTGTGTTTTGCAACTAATTCTTATATCTTTTAAGAGGAAAAATCAAGACATCCTTGTAGCCATATTTTTCCTTTAAATCGTCTACCTATGGTTGGTTGTCCCAATAAATTATCTTTATTGATTGCTACTTTAAGAAGAATATCGTTACAATCAAGTAAAAAGATATATACTTCCTCGTTTGTAATAGGATTTATAAACTCTTTCATATCAAGAATATCACCCATAATAGAGTATTGGTCACATTCTACCCCATAAGGCATAAAGAAAGAATCAATTAAACTATACAAATCCTTTTTTAAAATTTGCTTATTAAAGTGATTGAATATATTCACTTCCTCCATCGTTAGTTGTTCCATAGCTTCTGTATCGCCATTTTTTGCAGCTTCTATCATTTGAGAGCGTTTTAAGAAATGGCTTTTTGATGCCTCTTTTTGTTCCTCAGTTTTTGCTATTTCCATTAAAATCTTGCCATCTTCTGCAAGACCAGATAGAAAGATATCTTGAGTAGTTGGTTGAATTCCTGAGCGAGAATATAGTTCTTTTCCCTGCATAAAGTTGATTACATAAAAGATTAAAGTAATTCCAAGTCGATAATCATCACAAGAGCCTGCATAAGCTTCCTTTTCCCCTTGTTTTTTAATTTGGCAAGGAGCATTACTAGATGGATAAGGACTTGTTAAAAATGGAAAATAATACTCCATTTCTAATACTCCGTCTTCATTTAGCTCCCCACAAACAGAGATGCCAATATCATTGGAAAAATATTTGGTAGCCACTGCAAAGTTGGTTTCTTCGTCTATTTGAACACAAGACATATTGTCTGGTTTTTCTATAATGGTATTTAAAATTTTTTGTAACTCTTTCTTTTTTGTAATGGAAGAAAATCCAATGGATTTTAAAAAACTATGCATAATTCCCTCTTTCTAATGAATCTATAAAATTAAGTAGTTGTAACTTCAAATGTGATGTATTTATTATACAGCAGTGAGAAAAAAAAGCAAGAATAAAGTAGTAAAAACAAAGGAATATTACCAGAAAGTGGAAATAACATAACAGAAATTACCATTTATAATAGTAGTATTACTATAAGGAAAAGAGGACTAGTTTATGGAAACATTACAACAATTTCAAATGTATTTAAAAGAAAATGAAAAAAGTAGTTCAACACAAAAGTGTTATGTACGGTTTGTAAGTAATATGCTACGAGATACTAATGGGAAAATAGAAAAAGAGTGTTTATTGGATTATCGAGCAGAGTTGATACATAAGTATAGCAGTAGTACGGTAAACTCTTATATGGCGGCATTAAATGCTTATTTGGCGTTTTTAGGGAAAGATTGGAGGCTTAAGTTTGTAAAAGTACAAAAAAAAGTATATATTGAGGAAAGTAGAGATTTAACAAAAAAGGAGTATGAAAAATTATTGGAAGCATGTGAAAAAAACACTAGAATGTCTTTGGTAATACAGACCATTGGCTCTACTGGAATACGAATTAGCGAATTGCATTATGTTACTGTGAAAGCGTTGGAAAAAGGAAAGATACAAGTTATTTGCAAGGGAAAAATACGAGAAATATTATTGCCAGATTTACTAATTAAAAGGCTTATGGAATATTGTGAAAAAGAGGGGATTTATGAGGGGGAGGTATTTGTAACTAGAAATGGAAAATCAATGGATAGAAGCAATATATGGAGAAATATGAAACGGATTTGTAAAAGGGCTGGCATTTGCGAGAGTAAAGTATATCCACATAATCTTAGGCATTTATTTGCAAAAGTATATTATGAGAAGGAAAAGGATTTACCAAAATTAGCAGATTTATTAGGACATAGTAACATAGAAACTACAAGAATATACTTAATTACAGACGGTAAATCACATAGAAAACAGATTAATAGTTTGGGGTTGGTTCGATAGAGTGAGCAGGAGCCATGGTAAGTAAAGAAAAAAATAATAGATAGATAAAAGAAATAAAAAAACAACATAATGCGTATTATGTTGTTTTTTTATACTTTGTAATGGATAAAAATAGATTTGCATATACGTTAAATGATTTATTAAAAAATTAAATTTAGTCATAGTACCTTTTATATTATACACTTTATGAAATTATTCTGTTATCTTATAGAAGTTGTATCTTTATATTTCTATAATAGGCGTTTCGAATATTAATAATGTTCTTTTTATTAACAACATAATACGCATTATGTTGTTTTTTACTATACTATTTTAATTTTAGTAACTATCAATTATTAGTTTGTGTTACCATCTAAATTGTTCTTTTTTTGTGGGTCAAATAATAATGCTTTCTTTTTACAATCTTTTGTACAATTAATACATTTTCCACGCATACAACGGATATTATCTGCATTGAAGAAGTAGCGGTCTTTTCCTAAATCTTTTGCAATGTATAGGGCAGTATCAGCACATTTGTAAAGCTCTTCATAGGTATAGGTACGATTATCTACATAGGAAGCACCGATACTTGTGGAAACGTTATAGTTATCATAATAGTATTTTAAAGATTTACGAATTTGCTCTAATAAAAAGTCAAGTTTTGATTTTAACATTTCATAAGGTAAGTTAGCATCAATAAATACAATAAATTCATCTCCACCTAATCGTCCAATAATATCATTTTTTCTAAAGTTTGAACGTAGACAATTAGCAAATTGTTGAAGAACTTTATCACCTTCTGGATGACCAAGTGTGTCATTAATGGTTTTAAAGTTATCTAAGTCAAAGATTAATAAAATTCCAGAATCTGGATTTTTTGATAAACTATTAATTGTAAGCGTTTCAAATGCATTACGATTTAATAGACCTGTAAGTTGGTCAGTAGATGCAGTTTGTTGGGTTGCTCGTAATGTATTAATTTCTAATGTTTTATCAAGAATTAATCCATAAAACTCATTGGAAGACTTAAATGGTGTAATCATTAGGATACGATTGTTAATTTCAATTAACTTATCCTCAGATTGTTGTGCTAGTAGTTTATCAATATATTGTTCAAAACTTGCTGGGGAGCTACTTATTTTACTCCATTCTAAATCAGAAATACCAAGCACAGATTGCATATTGTTTGAAAAATAATTGGAATTAATACTGTAAATACATTCAAAAATAGCAATATGTGAATCTAATGATGTAATAATACGAGAAATACGTTGGTCTTTATATTGATAACTGTTTCTCCAACCATTTAATAAGTTAGATAATGATTGCATCTCAGGCGTAGCTGCATCTTCAAATACAACATTATTCGATCCAGAATTTAATTCTTCAATATTTTGTGATATTGAGTTAATATCATTGAGTACATATTTTTTTAAAAATATCTTAAGCAAAATAATAATAAGAAGAATAATCACTACAATAGTAATGCCAATTAGCTCTATTTGAAACAGTAGTTCAGTAAAAAAACTGGTGCAACTACTGGTAGCAACTAATAAAATATTATCTACCAACATTGTTTTTATAAAATGATAAGAACCATTTATTCTTAGGATAGACCCATTAGAAGCATTTTGTAAAACTTCTAACAATTCCTCGTTAGAGGAAATACCAGAAACATCAAACTTTTGTTCATTATTCTTTGTCATTGCCAGTATTTCTCCATTAGAAGAATCAACTGCTAAAATTGATTCACTAAATACCGTAGGAGTATGTTCCAAAAGGTAAGATAATGTAGTAGTCGATAGTAAATCATCTATAACACTTTTATCTACGCCAATTTGAATCATAGAATAGTCTGGAATGGAAGATGTAACTCCTATGTAGTTAACAACTTTTTCTGTTCCAATACTGACAGTTTCCAATGAAATGGCATATCCATCACTAGAAGTTCCACGAATAATGTTCCAAAATTCTTTGGAACTTTCATATTCTAATAGATTTAATCCAATGGAGGATTCTTCCGTACTAATCACAACTACACCTTGCTTATCTACCAAATGGATTGACGAAACATTCATAAGGTGTTGCAGTTTCTTTAATCCTTCTACTGTTTGGAGTGATTGGTTGTTTGAAATAATAAAATTAATGGCGTAAGTACGATTTAGGTAATCGCTTGTATATAATTCAATTTTTTCATTAATATTAGTTTCATTTTTCCTGTAAGATATTTCAAATTGAGAAAGCATTTCATTTAAATGTTTTGTTGTGTCATTATGCTTTGCAGTGTATGAAATAATAGAAAATATAATTATTTCAATTAAGCCTACGATAACAAGCAAAGCAGTTATTTTTCTTAATAAAATTTTTTTCATATAATCTGTCTTCATCCTTTATATTCAGAAATAGTTTACCTACTTCTGTTGCTTTGCTATGTAGAAAGTATTCTATTTATTTAATAAAATATAATATAGAAGTATTCTTTTTACAGTAGCATTTTTACTGTTCCTTTATTTTTAGACTATTAACAATATTTCAAAAATAATCCATATTTTTATATAATGTCAAAAAAAGTAAGGGGGGGGGTAAAAATACAAAAAACAAAATAGAGTATAATAGAAATATTAAATCTCTGTTTTTGTAAAAATCTTTCCTTTTTCATAAAAGTGCTCCTTTTAATTATTTTTTTGTAACAATTTAAGATAATCACTTCTATGAAGTGGCTTTGAAAAATAGTAACCTTGCCCAATTTGGCAATTGTTTTCTAGTAAAAAGTCAATTTGTTCTTTCGTTTCAACACCTTCAGCAACTACTGACATATCTAATTGGGTTACCATTGAGATGGTAGATTTTACAATAATATCCATCTTTGGATTGCCTATTTTAGAAATAAATGATTGATCTAATTTTAACGTATCAAAGTTTGAAAATGATAGGGAACTTAGGGTAGATGTACCAGTACCATAGTCGTCCATATCTACTAAAAATCCCATTGCATGTAATTCCGAAATAATCTTGTTAATTGATATTGTATCATCAATTAAAGCACTTTCTGTAATTTCAAAAGTTATTGATTTTGGGTTAATGTTATATTTTTTTGTTAATGTTTCGATAGTATCAATAACTCCGTAATGATTCAGGTGTAATCTTGAAAGATTAATGGATACAGGAACAATTTCATAGCCTTGATGTTTAAATTCATTTAAATCTTTGCATACAATTTCTATAATTTCTTTATCTAGTTGAATAATTTGACCATTCTCCTCAAAGAGAGGAATAAACTTTCCAGGTGGTAGTAAGGAACCATCAGGATTTCTCCAACGTACCAATGCTTCAGCACCTACAATTTCATTGGTTTTCATATTATATTTTGGTTGATACCAAACTTCAAACTCATGATTTTGTAAGGCAGAAGGAAATCTAGCTTCAATTTGAGTATTTTCAATTACCAGAGATCGAGTTGTTTCATCATAGAAACTTAAATATTCATTGTAATTTCCTTTAATATTCCCTTTTGCAATTAGTGCATTGCTATAAAGATGATGTAAATCTTCGGAATTATCAATAGAGCAAGCACCAATGGAAATGGTAATTGGTACGATAATGTGCGCATCAATATCACATTCAAGCTGTTTGTGAAGTTTCTCCATTTTTTCAATCAATTCTTCTTTTGTTTTATGAGAAATAATTCCAACAAAAATATCGGCTTTGTCCTTATATAAGGAATCGGTAGGAAGTACATTTTTAAATAAATGGAACATATATTTTAAAATATTATCCCCTACTTCAGAACCATATAATAAGTTTACCGTTTTAAACTTTTCAATATCAATTACAATTAATGATTTGTTTTCACGTTGAGGTTTTGTCATTTTCTTAAATTCTAATTGTAGATATTCAAAGTTTTTTTCCTCTGTCAACGAATCAATAAATATAATCTTTGATAAGTTTAATTGATATTTGTTATAAGAAAGAATTAATAGTCCTGCAAAAAGTAACAAAATAGAAAGAATTAATATTACAGCGATTGTCATATTTTGAATCATTTGCATAGAGTTTTCATATACATAAGCTTCATCAATGAAGGAGATAACATACCAGTCATTGACAGTTAAAGGCTCATAGTAAGCAAGATAAGTAACGTCATTTACAGTATATGTAATAAAGCCTTCATTGGATAAAGAAAGATTAGACTCTGGCAATTTTGAATGTTCAAAAAAAGCAGATTCAATATCCTCACTTGTATATTCTTTTGATTGAATGACCAAATTACCAGTATGGTCAATAATTAAACTTTTTCCATGACCATTAAAAGATGGCATAGATAATAACTGTTCAAATTCTTTGGAATCATAGGTTGCCGATACAAGCAATTCTACTTGACCGTCTTTATAAATAGGATATGTAAAAATATTTATAAAGATTGTGGAATCTTCACTTAAGTAGCTTTTTGTGATAGATGGAGTTCCATTCATTCCATCTGTAAAATAATCATAGGAGCTTAGGTCTAATTTTTCACCTAGAGTTGTATAGCAAAATCCATTTTTATCGATAATTCCCATATTGTAAAAGTTATAGCTATCTTTGTAATAACTAAGAATATTTAGCATCTGGGAAATATCATAGTTACATGTTTCTCCTAACGTAGATGACAATGAGTTTAGCAGTTCTTGGCGCTGGGCAAGTTGCTTTTCAATGGCAATTACGTTTTGAGAGGAAACATTTTCTAAAATTGCTTTTATTTCTGATTCAATGTATTTTTTTACATTGTGTTTATAGTACATAAATAAAAATCCACTGATAGTAGAAACTAAAAGCACTAAGGCAAATAGTGTAAAACGTAATCGTTTTTTCATCGTAGGATGAATTGCCTTAAGAGATTCTCTTTTT
>CAJFOH010000172.1 GCA_904395845.1 uncultured Lachnospiraceae bacterium | reverse complement strand
TTCTACTAGCTCTGCCCTAGGGTCTACTTCCTCTCCAGCTTCATCTACTTCCTTTGGCAATAACATTTTTGATTTTATATCAATAAGAGTAGCTGCCATAACTAAAAAGTCACTAACCACATCTAAATCTTTTTTATCCATGCCACTTACATACTCCATATATTGATTGGTAATTTCAACAATAGGAATATCATAAATGCTGACCTTATTTTTTTCTATTAAATGTAATAGCAAATCCAATGGACCTTCAAATATTTCAAGTTTCACTGATAATTTCATGTTCTTTTCACACTTTTTCTTTCTTATTTTTTCCTATCCCTTGTATGTACCTTATGTATCCTTGCATCTTAATCGTACTACCACTACTTCAGGTAAATTATTTAACCGTATGTTAATGGAATGAGTACCAAGCCCTCCACTAACTACCATTTTCACTTTCCCATAACTTACAATACCTCGGTCTCTTTTTGTAAAAAATTGACACTGGGGCGACATCACTCCACCTAACTTTGGTAAACGGATAGTTCCTCCATGAAAATGTCCTGAAAATACTAAATCTGCTCCCCACTTTTCATATTCTTCTACATAAAGAGGAGTATGTGCAAGCAAAATATTAAATAACTCTTTGTTACAAGTTCCAATTTGGCGTTCTATGTAATTATGCTCCATAGGAACTTTTTTCCCTTTTTTATAAAATCGTTTATCAATATCTACACCATAAATAGCCACTTTACTTGTTCCTTTTTGTAACATAATTCCCTCATTCTGCAAATGATGAATTTGTAGCTCTTGTAACTTTTTTTCATATTGCTCATACCAACCAGGATATTTTTCCTTTTCTTCTCTCATCCGTTGCTCATGATTTCCATTTCCATAATAAATGGGATATTCTTTTGATAATGTTTCTAGTAATGAAAATGGAACTGACATATCTTGCTTTTTCCATTCTTTTACAATAAGCATATCACCAGCAATTAAAATACAATCTGGATGAATTCCATCAATGGCTCGAATTAACTCTCGATTATTCTCTCCAAAACTATGGTCATGTAAATCGGCCAATACTGCCATGGTAAATCCGTCCCATTCTTTTCCTAACTTGGTTACTTCAATGTCATAATTGGAAACTACTAACTTTCCTCTTTCATATTGGGAACGAATGAGGCAAAAAACTATCCCTATAACAACGACTAATGCTATAATTAAAATCCATATATTCATACTTTTCTATCCTTATCATTTATCCTTTTTACTTCCTTTTCTATCATATCGTATATTCATCAAACATACAAGTTTTTCTTATAGTTGAAACTTGGAAAACATTTTCTTTAAATAGTCCAAATACCCTGCTTTTTTAACACTTTCTTTGGAAATAATGTTTACTTCCCCTAATTTCTTTTCTCCAATGTAATATTCTACCGTTCCAATGGTTTGCCCTTTTTCAATGGGTGCTTGTAACACCTCCCATGTAATTCGTTTTTCTACGTTAGAAAAATCTTCTCCTGCGGTGCTAAGATAGGAAAATGAGTTTTCCATACTTCCTTCCACCATTTCTACTACTCCATTTTCTACCTTTGCTTTCTCCTCTATATCTAATTGACTGTCTTTATATAATTTGCAATTTGCATATCCATATTGAAACAAAGAAATTGCCTCTGCAAACCTTACTTTATAATCAGGTGCTGCCATAATAACTGAAATCAGCTTAATACCATCTTTTTCTGCTGTGGCAGATAAACAATACTTTGCTTTGCTTGTTGACCCTGTTTTAAGCCCTGTGCAATATTCATATTGTTTTAACAATTTATTGGTATTTGATAAGCAAAATTCCGATGTTCCCTTTTGTGTAGTATGTGTAATATTTTCCATCCAGATAGTAGAATAATTATGTATTTGAGGATATTTTGTTACCAATTCCCTTGACATAATAGCCACATCTTTTGCTGTTGTATAATGTTCATCAGAGTCTGTAAGTCCACAACAATCAATAAAGTGAGTACCATTCATACCTAATCCTTTTGCTCGCTCATTCATTTGATTGACAAATTCTGCCTCACTACCAGCAATATGCTCTGCCATAGCCACTGCTGCGTCATTTCCAGAAGCAACTACAATACATTTTATCATAGTTTCTACTGTTTGCTGTTCTCCTTCTTCTAAAAACACTTGAGAACCTCCCATTGACTTTGCATAACTGCTTGTTGTTACCATATCATCCATCTTAATTCTTCCACTTTCGATGGCATCAAAAATCAAAATCAATGTCATAATTTTTGTAATACTTGCAGGACTTAATTGTTCCTCGCTATTATTTTCATAAATAATTGTCCCTGTACTTGCTTCCATAAGCAATACCGATTTTGATTGCAATCCTAAATCTGCTGTTGTATCTACCGTAATATCCTTTTCTTCTAATTGTTCCTTTTGCTCTCCACTTAAATTTACTCCTACTTCAACTGCTGGCTCACTTGCATGCACTATATTTATCCCGTATCCGTAATATCCATAGTATCCATTCCCAATAATTGATGTCATCACATACATCATACATAATAAAATACACAACTTTGCAAACTGTTTTTTCATGCTCTCACCTCAATATATTTTGTACTATTGTAATAACAAAGATAGCATTTTATTCCTATTTCTTTTTTATTTTCCTAACAAAAAAACATGTTCTTTTTTAAAGATGTTAGAACATGCTTTCTTGTAATATTGCTTCTTGGTGTTTCTTATATTTCATTTTTTCTCTTTGCTTCTTGTATCTCTTTTTCCAACTGCTCATAAAACAAATCGGTGTACCTATCTGCTTCTGTTGCCGCATTGGAAAGAGCATAACAAGTTGCTAGCACAATCAATACAATGAATAGTGTAACGATAAGATACAACATAACTACCTCCTGTTTTTAGATAGTATGTGATAAAATCATTTTTTTATTCTTTGATTGGAAGATAAACTTCTTCTGTTTGACTAAGACTGACTCCATCCTTGTCTATTTGTGCTACAAAAATATTACAATCTTTTTTTAACTGTAATTCTTTGGAAACAATAAGTTTTTCATGAATAAATTCTGTATCTATAGGTTTTTCATCTATATAAATAACAGAATGTTTCGTAAAATGTTGTCCACTTACATAAAGAACATCTCCTTGATATGTAACATCTTCTATTTCTATGGTTTGTACTCCCATTTTCATATCTACTTCTTCGTAAGGATTTTCTCCTTCAAACACATCTTTTTCTCCATATAACATATCATATTGAATCAGTTGAAAATCTTCTAAAAATGCTTCACTATCAAGCTGTTGTTCTTTCAAATATTTTTGATGAAAACGTGTTAATACCCCTTTATGAATATCTAATTGATTTAGCACATGGGCATTTAATTGATACGCTTCTATATCTTTATCTATTTTTTCCAATCCTATATTGTCCCATATTACATATGGAGTTTGAAATAAGGTAGTATCATTTAGATTTTCCTGTTCAATTCCAAGTGTTGGAAGATGATCTCCATAAAAAACTACTACTGTTTTTTCCTGTCTTTGTTGTAACATAGTAATTAACTGCTCAATCATACTATCCATCTCATATAACTGATTCACATAATAGGTGTATTGATTGTTCTCCTCTTCTCCCAATCCATCTACTGTTATGTTAGGATTTTCATATACCTGCTCTGTTGGATAATTTCCATGTCCTTGTACTGAAATAGTATAAATAAAATCTGAATGATCATCTACATTTAATGCCTTTTCTATTTCTTCCACTAAAATAGAATCTACTGCCCAACCATTTGGAGTATATTTTTTAATATTCATATATTCTGATGATGTAAATGTTTCAAATCCTAACTTAGGAAAAACGCTAATTCGATCATAAAAAGTAGCATTATTGTTGTGAACTACATGGGTACGATACCCTAATTCTCTTAGATTGTATCCAATACTTTCTGTTGTAGTCTTTTTTAACACTGTTTTATAGGGATATTCTCCTGGTCCAAAGAAATCTAAATTCATACCAGTTATCACTTCAAATTCCGTATTCACTGTGCCTGCACCAATAGACGGTACACTAACAAAACCAGAAGAATATTCTTTCATTAGTTTATGCATGGTAGGAATAGGGTCTTTACTTAGTTGAATGTTATTTAACTTTGTTACATCAAAGAATGATTCTAATTGTACAAAAATAACATTTGGGTAACTTTTTTCTTTTGCTGCTACTTCTTTATCATTTACTGGATCTTCTGAAATGATTTCATCATTTACAATATGAACCACAATATCTTTGTCATAAATTTCTGGTTTATCCATACCTGTATTTAACAAACTATTGGCAAAACAATATGCAAATCCATAATCTTCATAGGCTTGTCCAATATTTGAAAAATTAGTTGCTAAAATTCCCATATTAGTTCCCATTTGATTTAGCCCTAATACAGCAAGTAAGAATACAACAATTCCAATTGT
The DNA here is from genome assembly GCA_904395845.1 of uncultured Lachnospiraceae bacterium. GTDB lineage: Bacteria > Bacillota > Clostridia > Lachnospirales > Lachnospiraceae > Fimimorpha. The sequence continues at coordinate 2,736 of CAJFOH010000172.1, read as the reverse complement.
GGTACGAACATAAGGAATTTTTTCTGTTCTCTTTGGACTTTTTTTCCATAAAACAATCATACTACATAAAAATACAATGGCTACAACAACCAAGACTATAATTAATCCTGTGGACAAATAACTACTTGCAATACTAAGTGCAAATGGAATCATTGTAACATCTTGTGCTGTAAATGGGGTTGTTCTTATATGAAATCCTAATAATACACCGTTTATAATTCCCATAATCATCCATATAAGAGAAATACCACCTACAAAAAATAGCCTACGCTTTGTTAAGGCAGCAACTGATAAGGTTGTCATTATAATTAATGTATTATAAATGAATATAAGTGGATTAAAACATATGTATTGAAACATATTTATTACATTTCTTCTTGCTAACAGTTCAATAAATAGATTTAATACAATCCCAATTCCAATCCAGTATAAAACTAGACTTTTTGTATCTTTACTTATCTTCATGTATTCCCACTCCCTTTAACTATTGATATCACTTTACAATGTTGTACCTATTTACGTTTTTATATTACATCATACACATTTTAAATTGTATCTGTATATGTTTTAATATTATATCTTTTTTTATCCTATCTCATACCCACTTTTAATATTATACCTTATCTACGACTATATACTTTAATTTAAACAGTGTACCACAAATTTCTATAAAAGAATAGTCACCTAATATTATTTTTTAATATATGTTATAAAAAACTTTTTTATAACCAAATTTTCTTTTTTCATACAATTGTAATTCATTTTATTGACATTCCTATAAATTAACTCTATAATTGTAAAAAAACATAGAGGGGAGAAAGTATGTTATGGCTTTTCATTTTTTAAAACAATTACCAACACCAGAGGAAATCAAGCAACAATTTCCAATTACAGAACAATTACAATCAATCAAACAACGTAGGGATCAGCAAATAAAAGAGGTTTTTACAGGAAACAGCAATAAATTTCTCGTTATCATTGGTCCTTGTTCTGCGGACAACGAAGATTCTGTATGTGATTATGTGTATCGTCTTGCAACAGTTCAAGAAAAGGTAAAGGACAAATTAATTTTAATTCCTAGGATTTATACTAATAAGCCTCGTACCACAGGAGAAGGCTACAAAGGTATGATTCATCAACCAGATCCAGAAAAGAAACCAGATATGCTTGCTGGGTTAATTGCCATTCGAAACTTACATATTCGAGCAATGAAAGAAACTGGACTTACCGCTGCTGATGAAATGTTATACCCAGAAAACTGGGCTTATTTATCTGATTTACTATCCTATGTAGCTATTGGTGCACGTTCCGTAGAAAACCAACAACATCGTCTAACGGTAAGTGGAATTGAAATTCCTGCTGGTATGAAAAATCCAACTAGTGGTGATCTTTCTGTTATGCTAAATTCAGTTGTTGCTGCCCAAAGTAGTCACGATTTTATTTATCGTGGGTACGAAGTTCAAACCGATGGTAATGAACTTGCTCATACGATTTTGCGTGGTGCAGTAAATAAACATGGAAATGCCCAACCAAATTACCACTATGAAGATTTGTTACGTTTACTACATATGTATGAAGAAAAGAATTTAAAAAATCCTGCTTGTATTGTAGATGCAAATCATTCCAATTCTAACAAACAATACAAAGAACAAGTTCGAATTGTAAAAGAAGTGCTTCATAGTAGAAAACATTCCAATGATATTGCTCAATTAGTCAAAGGGGTTATGGTAGAAAGTTATATAGAAGGTGGCTGTCAATCCATTGGAAAAGAGCATATTTATGGAAAATCCATTACCGATCCTTGCCTTGATTGGAATACTTCTGAAGAATTAATTTATTATATTGCTGAACATTGCTAATTCATTGTTAAAGGGAGAAATTGAGGGACACCACTCAATCTCTCCCTTTTCGTTGTAATTGCATCTACTTTTCGTAAACTACTTTAACAAATCCCTATATCTTCCCACTTGTTTATTAATATTTCTGTACTATCTTCTAATATACTTTTTATCTTTTCACTGTATTCAGGTAATGCCAAAAATGGTGCAAATTGTGCTGCTCTCTTCTCCCTTGCCATTTTGGGTCTTGTTTTTGACTGATAATGTGGAAGTTGTATTATATCCTCATAATTATTTATTTGCTTCTTAGCTTTCATACTTATCCTATCCATCTCCTTTCAACTCCGTTCTGTTTTCCAATTATTTTAACTTATGTTTATTTTAGACTGATTCTAACTTATTTTCATTTCTAATATTTTTACCTTATGCTCTATGTCCTCCAATTTGCATATTTCTTTCTCTACCAGTGGAAGCATCATAAAAATGTATGCCTTTTAATATGGCATTTTTTCCATATTTTTTTCTTATAGACACAACAGCTTGTTGGATCAATTGTTCTTTTTTCTCCTGCTTTTTTTCCTTTTCCCTCTGTATCTTGTTCTTTTCTTCAAATAGATGAAGTTGTTGAAATGTAATTACAGGTGTTTCCTTCTTTTCTTCTATATGATTTGCCACTAGAGTTATTTTTCTAATCCTTAGCTGATTATCTACCATTTGTTCATATAACCGCACAACTGCTTTGGTGATTTTTCTACTAGAAGCACAAGAAGAATCAAGAGTTATGGTTTTATATGTCTTATTTGCTACCACTTGTTCATAACAATGCTTTTTTTCTATTTTCTCATATCTATCAATGGTACTTTCCTTATGATATCCAATGGTAAGTGTTATCTGATTA
>CAJFOH010000171.1 GCA_904395845.1 uncultured Lachnospiraceae bacterium | reverse complement strand
GCTAAAAGACCTTATTACAACAGTAACTGCTCACGTTATCATTGATAAGGATTATAATATGAAGCTTGTGTTAAAGGAAAAAACTATGTCTTGTATAGTAACTATTCCTGCCATTGTATCAATGAATACCGATGAAGTTGTAATAAATTCTATAAAAGGAACAAGATATGTTACAACTATAACATGGAGTGGAGGGCAAATTGAACGCAATTAAAGTGAAGAAGAAGTTATTAAATAAAAAAGGGGAAACTTTAGTAGAAGTATTAGTGTCAACCCTGTTAGTTGCTCTTAGTATGTTAGGACTATCCACCATGATAAACGTATCAAGAAATATAATGGAAACTAGCGATAAGGCAATTAAGAATATGTATGAGAATATGAATGATATTGAACAGCAAAAAGATAACATAAAAAAATCAGAAAAAGTAAGTATTTCTAGTAGCAGTGATTTTGGTACAGTTTCCATTCCTGTTACAGTGTATGTAGCAGATGATATGGCATCCTATGAATTGGAGTAGTAATATGAAAGGAAAAATACAATCAAAAAAGGGATTTAGTTTAGTAGAAATGCTAACTGCTGTGTTATTACTTTCATTAATGGTAGGATTTGTTGGAGGAGGCGTTGTTGTAGTAAGAGATGCCTATGAAAATATTACCCTTCGAGCAGAGGCAAGAACTTTATTATCCACTACAATTACAAGCATTTCCACAGAACTAAGCCAAGTCAAAGACATTAGTCAGGAAAGTAGCACATGTTATTTTTATCATACAGGCAGAAAATATCGTATGTCACTACAAAATAAAAATGGCAATATTTATATTGTATCAGATGTTGGGGAAAATAGTATTCCACTATTGACAAAGCAAACCTTAACAAGAGGGTTAACTCCAACAATCAAGCAATTAACCTTTGATACAACATCAGGATTGTTCCATTGTAGTATAGAAATCTACTATAACGACTCCGTATATGAAACACAAGAAATATATATTCGTCCAATGAATGAATCGTAAAAAATAGGCAGAAGAATAGAGAAAAGAAAGAAGCAAAGAAGGAATTGATATGAAGTATAAGCGACTGGGAGAGATGTTAACAGACGCAAAGTTAATTACAGAAGAACAGCTAATGGATGCGTTGGCACTTCAAAGAGGAACTGGAAAGCGTCTAGGAACAGTATTAATTGAACATAAGTTTATTACAGAAGCAGACTTGATCGAAATGCTTCGTATTCAGTTGGGAATTGAATTTATCGACTTGGCAGATACAAAAATTGATCCAGAGTTAGTAAATGTAATTCCCAAAAATATTGTTAAAAAATATGGAATCATTCCAGTAAGATTAGAAAAAGATGTCTTATATCTAGCAATGGAAGATCCACTAAACTTTATGGCAGTAGAAGAAGCTCGTGTGGTATCAAAGAAAAAAATTATACCAATGATTGCAACTGCTGCTGGAGTAAACCGAGCATATAATATTTTATATGAAAACGAAGGCGCTGTAAAAGCCATGGTAGAGATGCGTCAAGAAGGTACTTTTGCAGAAGAAACAAGAGCACAAAGTACAGAGCAAGCCATTGATACAGAAAATGCTTCTCCTACCATTCGTTTAGTAAATTCTATTATAGAGCGTGCAATTACAGAAAGAGCCAGTGATATACATATTGAGCCAGGGGCAGAAGAAATGACCATTCGTATTCGTGTAGATGGTCGTTTAATGAAAATACTAACTATTCCAAAAGAATTGCAACAAGCCGTAATTTCACGTTTAAAGGTACTTGGTCAGTTAAACATTTCGGAACGCCGTGTACCACAAGATGGTCGTGCAAGCATTAAGATGCAAGATCAAGAAGTAGATTTACGTCTATCCACGTTGCCAACTATTTTTGGTGAAAAGGTGGTAATCCGTATCTTGTTAAAAAACAAAGATTTATTAACAAGAGAAGGGATTGGTCTTACCAGTGACAATGAAGATAGATTTAACCGTTTACTACAACATAATAGTGGCGTAATCTTAATTGTAGGACCAACAGGTAGTGGGAAATCTTCCACTATGTACACCATGATTAATGAATTAAAATCAGAAGCAGTCAACCTAATTATGTTGGAAGACCCAGTAGAATATCAAATGGAAGGGGTAACTCAAGTACAGGTTAATGAAAAAACTGGTATGACCTTTGCTAGTGCCTTACGTTCTGTATTGCGACAAGACCCTGATATTATAGGGGTAGGGGAAATTCGTGATGGAGAAACAGCAGAAATTGCCATGCGTGCAGCTATGACAGGGCATTTGGTTATCTCCACGATCCATACAGAAGATGCCATTGGAGCGTTAGATAGACTTAGAGATATGGGCGTAGAACCATACCTAATTGCAGGTGGGGTTCGAGGAATTATTTCCCAGCGTCTAGTAAGAAGAATTTGTGAAAATTGTAAAGTGGAAGAAGAACCAACAGATATTCAAAGGGATTTAATGGGAATGGAGAAAAATGATGACAGAACCTTCTATCATGGGGCAGGTTGTCATATGTGTTTCCATAGTGGATATCAAGGTCGAGTTGGTGTCTTTGAAATCTTAAACTTAACACAAAAAATTCGAGATTGCATTACCGATGAACGACCAAAGTCAGAGCTTCGTAGAGTAATTGCAGAATCAGGATTTGAATCCATGTTAAAAAGTGGATTAAAGCTAGCAGAATCAGGAGTTACAAGTATTGAGGAACTTTGTAGAACCATTAGTATTTTGGAGTGATAAAAGATGACAATAGAACAATTAATTATAAAAGCAAAGCAGGACAATGCTTCCGACATTCATTTAATTTGTGGCATTGTTCCAAAGTATCGAGTGGATGGCGAATTAAGAAATATGTCAGATATTCCATTGACGCCAGAGCAATGCGAAGAATATGCAAGAGAGCTTGCAAAAGACAAATATGAAGAAATAAAAACCATTGGTGAACTAGACTTAGCAGAAACTATTGCAGGAGAGCGTGTCAGAATTAATTTATTTCGCCAACAAGGACATATTTCAGCAGCCCTTAGAATTTTAAATAGTACCATTCCAAACTTAAGAGAGTTAGGTTTGCCACCAATTGTAAGTGAGTTTCCATATTGGAGCAAGGGGATTGTATTAGTAACAGGGGAAACTGGAAGTGGGAAATCTACCACACTAGCAGCAGTATTAAATGAAATTAACAAACATAGAAATGCCCATATTATTACACTAGAAGACCCAATCGAATACATTTATACACCAGACAAATGTAGCATTAATCAGAGGGAAATCGGTGTGGATACTCGTAGCTTTGCAGATGGATTAAGGGCAATCCTTCGTGAAGACCCAGATGTTATTCTTGTGGGGGAGATGCGAGATAGAAAGACAATTGAAACTGCCATTACAGCAGCAGAAACAGGGCATTTAGTATTTGCTACTCTACATACAAATTCAGCAACAGATTCTGTTGACCGTATTGTTGGTGTCTTTCCAGCAGAAAGTCAACCACAAATTCGCCTAGAGCTTTCTGGTTGTTTAAAAGCAGTTGTATCCCAACAGCTTCTACCAAGAAAATCAGGAAAAGGTCGGGTAGCAGCTTGTGAAGTTATGGTAGTAAATTCAGCCATTAAAAATTTAATTCGTGAAGGGAAAACACCACAAATGTTTTCTGCTATGTTAAGTGGTGCTTCCGTAGGAAGTGTTACTATGGATAACGTATTAATTAAGTTAGCAAGAGAGCAAGTCATTGATGTAGAAACAGCAAGAGAGGCAGCTCATGACAAAGATTATATAAGAAGAAATTTAGGATAACTGTAAGAAAAGAAAGGAGGAAATGGCGTGGCAGTATATCGTTACAAAGCATTAAATACCGACGGAAAAAAGATAGAAGGAATTGTAGAAGCTCAAGATGAGTTTCTAGCAATGACACAAGTAAAAGCAATGCATAACATTGTCATTGAACTAAAAGAAGAAAAAGAGAAAAAAAGTATTCTATCTATGGAAATCGGAAAAGCAAAAATTGATTTTAAGTCCTTATCAGTAATGTGCTCCCAATTTTCCATTATCCTCCAATCTGG
>CAJFOH010000170.1 GCA_904395845.1 uncultured Lachnospiraceae bacterium | reverse complement strand
TGGACCGCCATTTGCAGATGTAGTTCAATGGTAGAACACAGCCTTGCCAAGGCTGATACGTGGGTTCGATTCCCATCATCTGCTCCAAATTTGATTTAGCGAACAGGAGATAAACGTTTATATGTTTACTCCTGTTTTTTCAGTTATATACACATAAATTAATACATTTATGAGTTCGACTGTCAAAGATTGGATTTGTTTTCTTCAAGTTCGGTCTTTGACAACTGAATAGAACTATGACGATTAACGTTTCTAGCCTGCTATAAGCAGAGTGAAACTCTCTTTGAGACCCAAAGGGGGGACGTAGATATAATCTATTGTGAAATACATTATATTGTGTAATCGAAGTAGTTAGGCAAAGTCGAATTTATAAAAACTACAGGTATTCGGCTTGAAATATAGTTGAATACCTTTTTTTGTTTAAATGATATATAGTGGTATGAAGTTGTGTTGTTTAAGCAAAAAAAAGTGGGAAAAGAAAGGAAAGTAAATTATGAAATTAGAATACGTTTTAAAAGGTGGTCATATGAATGACAAAGAAGTAATTATTGAATCAGAAATTAGACATTTTGGTTCTTCTCTTTATACTGAAGTTGAACGTTTTCCTTATTCTGGAGATGAAATGTTGGAAACTTTAGAGCGTTTTGATTCACATTGGTTAGAAAGAAAAGTGTTAAATATTACTGAAAAAAATAATAAGACGTATATTAAAATAGAAAGTTCTGAAGAATATTGTGCAAGATTAGAATTGATTGTTAAAAATTTTGAACAAAAAAAGAAACAATCGACAGAACGTATAAATTTTACTTGGGAAGATGAAAGAAGAATAAATAAAAAATATGGAATTGTACAGAATGATGTATATTCTATGTTGAAGCAAGTAATGTCTATTTTAGAAGATGATGAACGTTGGAATATTTACAATAGTTGTGATTATAACGAATTAAAAGAATACGAAAAACATTTAATGCTAATCTATTTGAACAGTAAAAGATATCTTTAAAGAAGAAGTTCTAGTAATTTCTTCTTTTTTCTTTTAAATGAAAGTGAGGTAAATGAAATGAAGATGATGAAAATCAATCATCAAATAATTAATACAAATTATTTATTGAACGAAATTAATCAATTAAAGAAAGATGGTTATAAAGATGTATATATAAATGTCATTAATTGTACAGTTGAAGAAATTGATGTACTAAAAGAATTGATTAGAAATAAAAAATTAATACCTGATATTAATATGTTAAATGCAAAGATAAAAAAAGAATATATAGATGATTTTTTACACGGAAAAGCAGTTTGTCCTCAAATGTTATATTATTTCAATTTTACAAAAAATAAGAAATAGTTTTTGAAAAAAAGATAAGAGTGGATGATTAAAAAAAGTGGCATTAAGGTACTTCATCATCCACTAGCCTTATGTAAGACCACGACTATATAAATTGTGAAAGGAAAATAATAATGGATATTTTAATGTGGATTGTTACATTATGTACATATTGTTCATACGTACCTCAGATAATTAAGATATATAGAACAAAACAATCAGAAGATATATCGGTCATATCGTGGTGTTTGTGGTTGACAAGTTCTGTATTATATACAATTTGCAAAGATTGAAAGATGGATATTAAGTTGTAAAGGAGTGAATGAAATGAATAGTAAACGTGATCCACCAAAAAAATAAATTGCTGATGAAAGAGTGATGTGTTATTATTTTGGTGTAGGGTAGTTTAGAAATGACTAGCATATGAATTTGAAGTGAAAGGTGGAGAAATTATGAATATACTAGAAAACATTTCAAAAGTAAAAGAAGCAATTCTATCTATGGATAGAAAGAACAAAGCAATTTTAGGAGCAGTAACAATGTTGACTGTAGTAGGAATTACAGGTGGAGCATATTTATTAAGTGCTAATAGTAATTCAGCAGTAAAACAAGTTGCAGAAAAAACAGAAAAGAAAACAGAAAGCAAAGAGGATAAAGTAGAAAGTAATTCTTCTAAAAAAGATGAAGTTACTTCTAATAAAAAAGTTGAAGAAACAGAAAAAAAAGAAGAAAAGGAAAAGACATCATCAATTTCTTCGACTGAAAATAAAGAAGAAACAACATCAACTTCAAAAGAAACAGAAAATAAGAATACAAGTAGTACAGATAAACAAACTGTTTCTAATAATTCAAATAATGCTACAGAAAGTAAACCTGTAACAAATAATAATACAACTACAAGTAGTAGTAATTCTAATAGTAATACTTCTACACAAATACAAAAACCAAGTACAAACAATAGTACGCAGTCAAGTAATAAAGTAGAAAGTAGTACAAATACACAAAGCAATGCAAATAAACAAAATACTACAACTAATCAAAACAGTAATACACAACAGCAACAAGAGTCTAAACCTCAAACACAAGAACCACAGTTAACTGCTGAGGAAATTACACAACAAGAAAATGAAAAATTATTGGCAGAATATCAAGCAAAATATGCTTCAAGTGGTGGAATTTTTGCTACACGTGAAGAAGCGGTTGCTTATGGAAATCAGCAGATGTTTGATGAAAATTCTCCATTTTATAGAATGCAACCTAGTTGTTTTCAAATAGGTGGATTTGGAGTTAACTTTGGTTGGGTAATAGAATGGGAAAAGTTAGATTATTAATATGTAACGAAAGATTGACTAATTAGCCAATCTTTTTTTGTACTCAAGGAGGCTTGAGAAATGAATGAAATATAAAAAAATAGTAGTAATATTAAGCATGATCCTATGTTTCTTTTTAGGATTGAATTTCATAAAAGGTAATAGTGAAGTATATAGTAAATTTTCTCCACTTACAGAAGAAGAAAAAAGTAATACTAATAATGCAAAAACTTCGGTAGGAGAATGGAATGGTGGTAAGTTCTTTGAAACTGTATCGTGGGATACAATGGGAACAAACGAATCAACAGGGAAGCAGAAGGTAAGGATACGTTATTATATCACGCATACTGGCTCATCATATATCTATCAATCGATTGCGGTAGGAATTAAAATAGATGGAGTTGAGAAAGGAACATTTTCTAGTTGGGTAACTAACGGAAGTGATGATTCAAAGCATATCTCTAATAAAACGCAACTTTGTGGAGAGATGATAGTTGAATTAGATCCTGGAGAGCATACTATATCACTTTATGATAAGAAAAGTGGTGGAATTACTGCTGTAAGTGTTTCTAGGGTATTTGATGTACCATACATTGTAAGATTTGTTGATTATGATGGCAGTTTACTTGTGACTAGAAAAGTATATTCAGGTTATAGTACATTTCCACCTGCTAATCCTAGTCGATATGGATATACGTTTACAGGTTGGAACGGTTCATATATGAATGTAACAAGTAACAGAACAATTACAGCCACTTACAAAATCAACACTTATACAGTAAAGTTTGTGGATTGGAATGGTACAGTATTAAAGACACAAACTGTAAATCATGGAAGTAGTGCTACTCCACCAAGTAATCCTAATAGAACGGGATATACGTTTACAGGTTGGAGCGGTTCATATAGTAATGTAACAGGCAGTGTTACGGTTGCTGCTACTTATAAAATAAACACATATACAGTAAAGTTCGTAGATTGGAATGGTACAGTATTAAAAACACAAAGTGTAAATTATGGAAGTAATGCGACGCCACCATCCAATCCAACAAGAACAGGATATACCTTTACAGGATGGAGTGGAACATATACAAATGTAACAAGTAATAGAACAATTACAGCAACATACAAAATCAACACATATACAGTAAAGTTTGTTGATTGGAATGGTACAGTATTAAAAACACAAAGTGTAAATTATGGAAGTAATGCTACTCCACCATCCAATCCAAGAAGAACAGGATATACCTTTACAGGTTGGAGTGGAACATATACAAATGTAACAAGTAATCGAACAATTACAGCAACATACAAAATCAACACTTATACAGCAGTTACTAAGCATTGGTATATGAAAGACACAACAAGTAATGCATGGAATCCAAATGGGACTTTAAATAGTGATAGTAGCAAGATTTTGCATAGTGAAGCAAACAAACAAATCATTAATTATGGAAGTAAATATCAGCCAAAACCAATCACAATTACTGGATATGAGTTAGTAGAAGATAAGTATACAAATGGTGTAACAATTAGTAATAATACAACTGTTAATTACTATTACAGAAAGAAAACATACACAATTACGTTTAATAGTAATGGTGGTTCAGCAATACCACTTCAAACAATACTGTATAAAAATAAAGCAACTACACCAACTAATCCAACGAAAACGAATTATAAGTTTATGGGTTGGTATACAGAAAAAGAATTAAAAAATAAATTTAGCTTTAGTACACAAATTACTAAAAACATTTCGTTGTATGCTAAATGGGATAAAATTCCTACACTAAAAGCAGATAACATGGTTATTTTAGAAGATTTGTATACACAAGAAGAATGGAAAGAAGAACGTTTAAAAAATGCAACTGCAAGTGATGTAGAAGATGGAAACATCACGAATAAAATTACTATAGTAAAAGATACAGTAGATCTAAAGAAAAAAGGTACGTATGAAATCACGTATCAAGTTACAGATAGTGCAGGTAATACAGTAAAGAAAACTATCACAGTAACAGTTTATGATGGAGTAGTGTTGGAAGAAAAAACAAGTAAAAGAGTAAGAAGTATCAGCAGTGCTTACATTTCAACATTAAATAGTAAGAGTAAATGGTTGATACGTTCGGAATTAAATAGTAAGTTACAATCCACATTGAATGCTCCAAGTGTTAAAACAACGTGGATATTAAGTGCAGAAGATATAGAAAGTATTAAAGCATTTAACAATACGCATGGATGTTCTAAAGAAGCAAATCAAGAGTTTTTAAGACAATTTGGGCATTTGATGAAGTAAGGAGATAACATATGAAAATTATATTAAAATTTTCAGCATTGTATTTAATGTTGTTACTAACAATGTTAGTAATGCTAGATATATCGTTTGTAAGACAGAGAAATACAGAAATGAAAGATAGTCTTTCTAATAGTATGCGTACAGTTTTAAAAGGAAGTAATATCAACGTTATGTATGAAATGGATGAAAATGATATGCAAGTAGAATTGATAAGAAACTTTGCAGAAAATATTAATACTGATAGTGATTATCAAGTACAAGTGTTATCAGTAGACAAAGAGGGATTGCTGGATGTAAAAGTAATCTCAAGTTATGAACATTTGAACGGAACATTAGATACAGATGAATTTAGAAAGACAATGATTGTAGAGGAAGTTTCAAATGAGTAGTATAAAAGTAAAAGTGCATGAGATTAGGTTAGATATAATCTCGTATAAGGCAAAAATACAGGGTATAAAAGAATTTGATTTTATACCTGTGGAAGAAAATCCACAACTTGGAGATGAAATAAAATTTATCGAATATGATCCAGTTACTGGAAGAGATACAGGAGAATATCGTTATGGAAAAATTAATTATGTAGGAAATAACGATAAGATAAAAGATGGATATATGATTGCTTCTAGTGTATTATTAGCAAAACAATAAAATAGAATCATGGTTATGCTTCCATTCAAAAAGCACGTGCCTATTTTTGCCATAAAAAATAGGCTTTTTTTATTAGGAGGAATGAATATATGGATAACGCACCAAAAATTGCAATTTTAGTAGTATTAACATTAGTGGTAGGAGCTATTTTCTTAGTAGGAGCAAAACAATATGCAAATAGTTCAAATCAACAAATGACGCAACAAACAGATGCATTGTTTGACCAAATTGGTAACTAAATATGAGTTTTGATTTTGGAATTTTACAACCATTAGTAAATGATCCAATGATTACAGATATAGATAGTAACGGAACTACTATCTATATCTCTCATATTGAAAATGGAAAGTATCAATATGAATGCGAATTAGAAGATGGGTTTATTGAAAATTTGGTAAATAGATTGTGCAATGCAAAAGAAATTAATCAACAAATTAACTTTGAACATCCTGTACTGGATGGAGAAATAGATGGATTACGTATTCATGCGACATCAAAAACGTTTAGTGTTAGTGGAACTACACTTAGAATAAGAAAGAATCCAGTAGAATTAGTGATTACAAGACAAATGGCAAAGAAAACAGGATATTGTCAAGATATAGTATTTGATTTGTTACAAACGATTGTAAAGGCTAAAATGTCCGTTTTGTTTGGTGGAGAAGTTGGAACAGGAAAAACACAGTTGATGAAAACTATGTTGTCGTATACACCAAGTGAAGCAGGTATTGTATTTATTAGTGATATAGATGAAATGAGATTTTTAGAACTATATCCACAACGAAATGTAGTACAGTATATTGTCAATCCTATCATGGACTACAAAAAATCAGCATCATGTGTATTGCGTGATAGTGCTGATTATGTGTGCTTTCAAGAAGTACGTGATAGTGCAGTAGATGATTTGTTTTTAGTGTTAAGTTCATCAGCACGTGTAACGGCTACAGTGCATTTAAAAAATGCATTACTAATGCCACAACGACTGATTCAGTTATCAGAAAATAAAAACGACCATCACTTACTATCAACAATACATGACTATATCCAATGTTGTATTGTTCCGGAAAAAGAAATTATGAACGGAAAAACGATACGATATATTGGGCAGATTGCGTTGTTTTGGAATGATGAAAATGGAGTTCCACAAAAACAACTAATCTATGAAAGAACAAAAACAGAAATTAAAAGGTATGCATTACCTCGTTATTTTCAAGAGTTCTTTAAAAAACAAAATTTAAAAATAGATTGGAGTGAACATGTTGAAAAAATTTAGTTTCACAAAAAAACAACTATTTAATTCACATGGATATAACTACAGTAAATTAGATTTATCCTTAACAGGAATCATGATGTGCTTATCTGTTGGAGTAGTTGCATATATCCATAAATTACAGATGATATATTTTATCGTTTTAATGGCAACGGTAGTAATATTATTACCACTGTTGTTTACTGCATATTTTAAATACAAGCATGAAAAAACTAAGTTTGAAGAGTATTGTTTATATTTTGAGAATATGAAACTTTATTTTAAAACATATAAAAAATTGATTATTGCCTTAGAAGAAACAGAGAAAATGTTTTCTAATAAATCTAAAATGAAAGAATGTATCTCTAAAGCGATTCAAGAAATTAAAAGTAGTGGAGATTATGAGAAAGCACTAGGTTATATTGATGAACACTATCACAATAGTTATTTAATGCGACTTCATAATTTGCTGATCACTGGAGAAAAACAAGGAAGTGATGCAGTATACTATAACTTGGATTTAATTAATTATGAAGCGTGGAAAGAAGATATAAAAGTGTTTCAAAACAGAAAGAAAACTGCAAAGTATATGTTTTATTTCATGTTTTTGTTAAGTCTTGGAATTAGTTTATATACGGCATATATATTTACACAAGATTCAACGTTAGCAAATGTAGTAACTCATAGTAATTATCAGTTATATACATTTGTAGAATTAGAAGTCTTATTAGTGATGTTTATGTATGTTTATATTGAATTGGTTAATAAAAAATGGATGAGGAGTGATGAGTAATGAAATATTTAGATAAATATTTAAAAGAAGATATTACAAAATATCATTACCTTATGAGTGAAAAAGAAATAGAAAACTATGAGAAAAATAAACTCAAATTTCTAGCAATTGGAGTAGTAGTTTTTTTACCAATATTTTTAATATTTGGAATAAAAGTAATCTCATTTGTGCTATATGCAGTAGGCTTATTATTTATGTATAAATTGCTATATATCATAATAAAACTACAACATAGACAACAAGCAAATGAAATTGTAGATGCCGTTCCGTTGTGGATTAACACGATATATGCGTTGATTGGAGAACATAACATTCATAATGCGATTGTAATGTCATTAGAAGATTGTCATAAAGCATTAAGATATGATCTAGAGCAATTCATTAAAAAAATTGAAGAAAATCCTAGTAGAGAAGTATATTTAGATTTTTTATCAAAATATAACATTGAGGGTTTTCGAGATATAATGCTGAAAATGTATGAATTTAGAAATCTTTCTAAAGAAAAATTGAAATACGAGATTTCCGCATTAAATAAATCTTTGAATGGATTAGAGAAATTAAAACGTGAAAGAAGATTTAAAAGTGAATTATTCATAGTAGATACAATCGTAATGGTAATGATTGGAGTACCTTGTATTTATTTATTTTTAGTTTCTATGTTGATGAGCGAGGTGTTGATTTAATGGAAAAAACAACAGAACTTGCGATTGAAATTATCTTTATACTAATTATTATATCTCCTATTCTATATGCATTTTACAATATGTATATGAGATTAGGGATGTAAAGGAGTGATGAAATGGAACAAGGTGTAAGTGAAGCAGTAGATGTCATTTTAGAAGTGATAGGAGCGACATTTGTGATTGGATTAATATCAGCATCTGCTATAGGTAGTCATATTCTACCTATCATTGAAAGGATGATTTGATATGGAGAATGGAGTGAAAATATCAGTATCAACAATTATCACACTTATTGTAGTTGGTATAGGTATTGTAGCGTTTGGTGGTTGGGCAATTACAAATCAAGCGTTTGTAAGTAGTTCGTTATCAATCACAAACAGAAAACAATTATCAGTGAATAGTACGATACTAAATCGTGAATATCCAACAATCAATGCCAAAAATAAACGTATCAAAAAAGATGAACAATTTGATATTAAAACACATGTAACGGCAACTGATCCATTGGATGGAGATATTAGCAGTTCTATAAAGTTTTATGGAACAGTGAACACTGCGAAAAAAGGTATTTACAAAATAAGATGCGTAGTGAGAAATAGTGCAGGTTTAAAAACTGTGAAATATGTACAGGTGGTGGTAGATTGAAAAATGCTATAACGTTAGGAATATCAATGCTTTTTGTAACATTTGTATCAGTAATCTTAGTTAATTTCTTGGTTTTTGAAAGTCAAAAATCCAAATTAGAAGATTATCATTATGCGGTAGTAAATGAAATAGAAAGCAGTGATTTTTCGCCTAGTGTAATAAATAAAGTTAAGGCGAATGGAACTTATAAAGTTACCATTACAAATGTAAGTAGTAAAGAAGATTTGGCAATATATCAAGTTACAACAGAAAAAGAATTAACAATGCCAATCTTCAAATTTAAAGTAAAATATGTAAAAGAATCAACGGCTAGATAAGAAAGAGAGGAACATAAATATGGAATTAAAATTTGTTTGTCCCAATATGGAGAAAACTTTTGGAGTGTTAGAATTTGCAGGAGTAAATGAAGTTGTGCAACGACGTGTAAATGGAGTGTTAAAAGTTACTGCATATAGATTTAATTTATTCTCAAGTGTGCAACGTGCAGACGATATTATCGTAGAAATTCCTGCTTCAGCAGGAGAAAAGAATTTTGAGTACGAACAAGTAGTAAAACTTGTAAATCCACAAATAACGGCGGTAGGAAATAAAATAGGGAATAATGCATATCCAAAATATGTTTTAAAAGCAGATGATATGGTAGCAATTAAGTAATATAAGAAGAAATAAGGAAGAGAGGACTATTAAAATGAGATTAGAAAAAGGAATTGTAGTAGATAACGAAAACACATTTGGAGTATTAAAATTTTCAGCAATGCGTCGTGAAAGTAAAGTGGAAGATGAAGAAGGTAATGTAACAGAAGAAATTAAAAGTAGAACATATGACTTGAAGTGTAAAACACAAGGATGTATGATTCAAGTAACATTACCAGCTGAGGTAGAAAAAAAGGAATTTGAATATAATACGGAAGTTGTATTAGTAAATCCAAAAGCGGTTGCAATCGCAAATGCTACATTTAGTGGAGCAGATATTGACTGGTTTATTAAAGCAGATGATATTGTTCTAAAAGGTAAATCTGTACAAGCAACAAAGCCATCTGATCCAAAGGATAAACCTTAATGTTTAAATATGGATATAGAATTAGACCTGCAAATGAGAATTTATTGCTTAAATTTTATGCAGCTCTTATTCTTTTCATAAGTGTCATATGCGTATCTTTGCTAAATTGTGTATCAATTATGAGAAAAGATATACAGATAGGCACATATGAATACATTACAATAATAATAGCAGTTGGTGTAGGAATACTGACTGCTTTTTGTCATTATAGATATAGATATGATGATTTTAAACAATTACAACATAGACAACTATTATCAAGAATGATATTGGACAATGGTTGGTGTGATACAGAAACAGTCGAATTTTTTGAGGGTTTAGGTAAAAGAGATAAAATAACTAATTTTCCTAAGATATATTACAAAATGGAACATGGACTAATTAAAATTAGAGTTCAAATCACATTAGGAAAACATCAAGAGCAATTATTAACACTTGAAAAGAAATTAGAAAGTGGGTTGTATTGTGAGTTAGTTGAAAAAGAATTATTAGATGGATATGTTCAGTATACATTACTATATGATGTAATCGCTGATCGTATTGGTATTGAAGAAGTTGAAGCGAAAGATGGAAAACTACTTTTGATGAAAAATTTAGAATGGGAGTATGATTCATTACCACACGCATTAATTTGTGGTGGAACTGGTGGTGGTAAAACATACTTTATTTTAACAATCATAGAAACGTTATTACGTACAAATGCACAATTATATATCTTAGACCCAAAGAACGCAGATTTAGCCGATTTGGGGGCAGTAATGCCAAATGTATTTTACAAGAAAGATGATATGATTCAATGCATTGATGAGTTTTATGAAAATATGATGAAAAGGCAGGAAGAGATGAAAACCATGCCAAATTACGTTACAGGAAAGAATTATGCGTTTCTAGGGCTAGAACCGCATTTTTTAATTTTTGACGAGTATGTGGCATTTATGGCAACTTTAGACCATAAAACGAGTGGAACAGTGTTATCGCAGTTAATGAAAATTGTCATGCTTGGAAGACAGGCAGGTTTTTTCATTATATTAGCGTGTCAAAGACCGGATGCTAAATATTTTAGTGACGGTATACGTGATCAATTTAATTTTCGTGTAGCCTTAGGAAAGGTTAGCGAGATGGGATATGGGATGATGTTTGGTACTGACTGTGCGAAACAGTTTTTTTATAAAAATGTTAAAGGGCGTGGCTATGTAGATAATGGGATGGGCGTTATCTCTGAATTTTACACGCCAAAAGTTAGTAAAAAGCACGATTTTATGAAGACGATTAGCGAGCTAGTGAAAGAAAGGCAGTCCACATCTGCGGACGAAGTGAAAGCAGATGAAGACTAGCCTGTGTGCTAGTGGCAGAAAGCCACTAGCACGGGAACCCCCGTATTGTAACACGGGGGTAGAAATCGCCTAAAAACTTCATCAAAAAGTGCTAAAAGTTCCCTAATTTACTAGGGATTTTAAAGATTTAGTAAATGGTGTAATTTTATATGTTTTTACACTAAATAAGATATGAGGTGTCTACATTGGAAAATATGATTGAACATATCAAAAAAATTCGTGCTGAATATGGTATATCGCAATCAAAATTGGCTGTTATGACTGGTTTAGGTTTGGATAAGTTGAAGAATATCGAAAGTGGTAGAACGAAATTAAAAGACGATATTGCAGAAATGTTGCTTACAACATTAGAAAAGTTAAATCCAAATAAACCTATGGAAATAATATTTGATTATATTCGTATTCGTTTTAATACCAATGATGTAAATAAAGTAATTGAGCAATATTTAAAAATTAAAGTTGATTATTTTGGTGTTAATGAACATGGTTTTTATGGATATGAAAAAACGTATTTTCTAGGAGATGTATTCGTGATGTCGTCTTCTACAGAAGAATTAGGAGTTATGCTAGAGTTAAAGGGAAAAGGATGTAGGCAGTTTGAAAGTTATTTAGAAGCACAAAGAAGAACGTGGTTTACGTTTTTTACGCAAGTGTTAGAAAATAACTTTGCAGTAGTGAAAAGGCTAGATATTGCGATTAACGATAAAACGGGAATATTAGATATTCCTTTTTTATCAAGAAAATGTGATGCAGGAGAATGTATATCAGTTTTTAAAGCTTATAAATCGTATTCGAGTGGAGAAATGATTAAGCATCGTGAAGAAAATGTGCAATCCATGGGACATACATTGTATATTGGTTCTTTGAGAAGTGAAGTGTATTTCTGCATTTATGAAAAAAATTATGAAGAATTTGTGAAAATGGGTGTACCTATGGAAGATGCAGAAGTTAAAAATAGATTTGAAATACGATTGAAAAATGATAGAGCGTATAAAGCAATCGTAGATCTATTGACTTATGAAGATGCAGAGAAAACTGCATTTTCAATTATCAATCGTTATGTGCGATTTGCGGATGCAGACGAAGAACTTGATAGAGAATATTGGAAAAACAATTCTATGTGGGATTACTTCATAGGAGAAAATCGTAGAGCAATCCGTTTAACAACTAAGCCAGAGCCTTACACGTTAGATAAAACTTTGAGATGGATTCACAAGCAAGTGGCTTCTACTTTTAAAATGGCTCAAGAAATCGATAGAATAAACGGAACAAAAAATATTGAAAAAATTTTGGAAAATGCAGAATTGAATGAAAAACATCAAAAAATTATTGAACAAAATACTTTTTCAGTAGAAGAAGTAGTTATAACTTAGTTAGGAGGAATTTAATTATGGATTTAAATATGTATTTTTTAGCAACGGATTTTGGAAATAACATTAAAGATTATGTGTCTTCAAATATAGAACCAGTTTTTTACGCGGCTATAATTATTTTTGGGATTTGGTATTTAATGCAGAGAAAAACAACTGCTTTGATTGGATTGATTGTTTCAATTTGTATTGGAGCAATTTTTATTTTTGACCCAGTATATGTAAAAGATTTTGGTGTAGATATGGTTAAAACGATTTTTGGTAGTTAAGGAGTGGTCATATGCAAGATTTTGAAGTTCATTTAGGTTTGTCTAATAGTCCAAAAACGGATTGGTTTGGATTTCCGTTAAATGAAGAAGAAATAAATAGAATATTTTCTGTAGAAAATACTGAAAAAGAATATTTAATATTAGATTATGAATTTCCTTTAGATTTAGAAGAAACAATGACAATTAAAGAATTAAATCGTTTATTCTATAAAATTAATGAGTTCCCAGTTTGGATTGCCGAAAATTTACGTGATATTTTAAAATATTTCCCATCTATTTATGATATAGATGAAAATGAAATATACGTGATTAAAGATTGTTTTACAATGGAAGAAGTAGCACGTTATTTAATAGAGGAGGATTTAGTGTTTGATATACCGAATGAATTAAAATCATTTATAGATTTTAGAAAGTACGGTGAGTATTTGTATAAAAAAGGGCATTGGGTTAAAACAAGGATTGGTATGTGTGATATGAATTATAGAAATTTTTAATAAAGTTAGGAGCGTGATTAGAAATGGACGATTACAAAGTTTATTTAGCAAATTTAGGAAAGTATAACGAGGGTGAACTTGTAGGTGCATGGTTCACCTTTCCTCTTGATGAAGAAGAAATTAAAGAAAAATTAGGTTTAAATGAACATTATGAAGAATATGCAGTACATGATTATGAATTTCCAATCAAATTGCCTGAGTATATCTCCATTGATGAATTGAACGATATGTATGACAAAATAGAAGAATTGCCAGCATATGTTGTTGATAATTTAGAAGAATTTGTAAGTTATTTTGGTTCTTTAGAAGATATTGATGAAGAAAAAGTGCTTTTATATGATGATTGTAGTAGTATGTTGGATGTTGCTTATATGAGAGTAGATGAGTTTGAAGTGTTTGGTTCACTTTCAGATGATGTAAGACGATATTTTGATTATGAATTTTATGCACGTGATTTGGAAATTAATGGACGTTGGATTGAAACTTTACATGGTATGTGTGAGGTTAAAGATTAGAATTTATGATGGGGCATAAAACAGATGCATTTCTAATTTTAAGAAATGTTACAAAAGCACGTTTAATTGAAGATGGTGATGTAGTAGGTGTATTTTCATTGCCACTCAAAGCAGAAGAATTAATAGAAAAAATTCAGTATGAATTTGGAGATGAGATACAAGTACTGGAAGATGGTGTACAGGAACTTCCTAAATGTATATATCAATCTATGAGTTTTAAGGAAATAAATCGTTTATATGAATTGGCGATGAAAGAATTACCAAATTATATGTTTATAGAATTAGATAAGTTAGTAGAAATTTTTGGAAGTGTAGAAGAAGTTTGTGCAAAAAGTGGTCTAGTTCATTTGATTGAGGGTGCAACGTATCTTGATGTGAATCGAGAAATATTTAAACATTGCGTTTTTACAAATGATAGAAAATTTTTGTGGAAACACATCGACCAAGATGCATTTTTTCGGTCAATAAAAGAAAAGTATCATGTTTTAGAAAGTCAACAAGGCTTTTTATTAGTAGATAAATAAGAGCAGAAAATATATCTGCTCTTTTCATTTAAAAAAAAGGAGTGTGATCATATGGAAACATGGAAAGTGTTTTTGATGAATAGAAATACAGCAAAAAGTGATTGGTTTACTTGTCCAATACAAATAGAAGAAGTAAAAGAAGTATTAGAAATAGAACATGAAAATGATTTTGAATTAGTAAGTGCAGTTTTTCCTTTCGAAATTGATAAGTGGTGTTCGATTGAAGAAATTAATAGATATTGTGAATATTTAAAAGAATTACCAAATTGGATTTTAGAAGATATGAAATTATTTAAGAAATATTTGGATTTGGATGGAACAGTTGAGTGGTATACTTCAAATAAAATTAAATTGTATCAAGGATATTATGATTTAGAAGATGTTAAAAAAGAATTTGGATTAACAGAAAGAAGTGATTATTTTTTATCAAAATTAGGTATTGTGGAATTAAAAGATTTTTTTTAGTAAGGAGTGAAAAAAATTGAAACAAGTGAAAAGTTATACTTCGATATGGAAAGTAGAAAAAGTATTGCATTCAATTAATGATTTTAAACTACCTATACCTCTTACATTTATGCAAATTGGTTATTTTAGTTTAGGATTATTTCTTGTGATGATGTTTAAAAATATATTTCCATTAAATATCATAAAGAGCGATTTATTAAAATATATTTTAGTTCCTTTTGGGTTTTCTTGGTTCTTTTCCAAAAAAGAATTTGATGGAAAAAAGCCATACAAATATATGTACACAATGATTGTATATATGTTTAAGTCTAAAGTAACATTTGCAGGTAAGCCAATAAAATTAAAAAATAAAATAGTATTAGATGAAATTATAACGTTTGTGAAAAGGAGTGATAGTCGTGTTTCCAATAAAATTCATAGAAAACAATCTAATATGGAATAAGGATGGAGAAGTTTATGCTTATTATGAGTTAATACCATACAATTATGCATTTCTTTCTGAAGAGCAGAAAATGTTATTATCAAATGATTTTGAACAATTAATTGTTCAATATGGGCAACAAGGTAAAATTCATGCTTTGCAGTTGGCAACTGAAAGTTCAGTTACGAAAAAACAAGAAACAGGTAAAAGGCTTATAAAAGGCAATTTAAAAGAAATTGCAGTATCTAGAATAGATGAACAAACGAGTGCTTTGGTTGATATGATAGGAGATACAGAAGTTGACTATCGTTTTTTTATAGGGTTTAAGTTGATAGTGAAAAATGAAGAATTAAATATTAACTCATTGAAAAAAATATTAGTATCAACAGTAAAAGAGTTTTTAAACCAAGTAAATCATAATTTGATGAATGATTTTGTGTCAGTGAATAATGATGAAATAGAACGTTATTTAAAATTAGAAAGATTGTTAGAAAACAAGATTACCAAACGGTTTAAAATGCGTAGATTAGATAAAAACGATATTGGATATATCTTAGAACATATTTATGCTAAAAAAATAGAAGTGTATGAAGATTATATCTATACACTTCCTAAACATGAAAACCCAACATCTAAGATAGTACGTGAATATGATCTAATAAGACCTACAAGATGTGTCATAACAGAAAAACAAAGATATTTAACATTAGAACATGAAGATGAAAAAACGTATGCAACATATCTTGTAATCAATAATATCACGCAAGATTTGGTGTTTCCATCGAGTGAAATTTTCTATAAGCAACAACAACAATTTGATTTTGCGATTGATACAAGTATGCATATTGAGTTAATTGAAAATAAAAATGCACTAGGTATTGTTAGAAGAAAAAAAGAAGAATTAAAAGATTTAGATAATCATGCTTTTTCTAATGGTAGTGAAACAGGAAATACTGTTTTAAATGCTTTAGAATCGGTTGGAGATTTGGATGCAGATTTAGAAAGTAATAAAGAGGCAATGTATAAATTATCATATATCATAAGAGTAACTGCGAATGATGAAGAAGAATTAAAGAAACGTGTGGATGAAGTCAAAGATTTTTATGATGATTTTAAAATCAAATTAGTAAGACCAGCAGGAGATATGTTAGGTTTGCATGAGGAGTTTATTCCGACAAAAGGAAGATATATTAATGACTATGTTCAATATGTGAAAGTAGATTTTTTATCAATTCTAGGATTTGGTGCAACTTCGCAATTAGGAGAAAAAAATGGATTTTATCTAGGGTATTCAGTTGACACTGGAAAAAATGTATATATCCAACCATGGCTTGCGGCTCAAGGGATTAAAGGAGCAGTTACAAATGCATTGGCTTCTGCATTTATCGGTTCTCTTGGGGGTGGGAAGTCATTCTCAAACAACTTAATTGTTTATTATTCTGTTTTGTATGGAGCAAAAGCAGTTGTATTAGATCCTAAGAGTGAGCGTGGAGTATGGAAAGAAAAATTAGCCGACATTTCGCATGAAATGAATATTGTAAACCTTACAAGTGATATTGAAAATCAAGGGTTACTTGACCCATTTGTGATTATGAAAAATATCAAAGACGCTGAAAATTTAGCAGTAGATACATTAACATTCTTAACAGGAATTTCTGCACGTGATGGAGAAAAATTTCCAGTACTAAGACAAGCAATTAGTAGAGTAGCACAAAGTGAGAAGCGAGGACTAATGCTAGTAATAGATGAATTGAAAAATGAGAATACACCTACATCAATTTCAATCGCAAACCATATTCAGAGTTTTATGGACTACAACATTGCTCAATTATTGTTCTCAAATGGAGAAGTAGAATATGCAATAAGTTTAGATAAGCAAATCAACATCATTCAAGTAGCAGATTTAGTGTTACCAGACAAAGAAAAGAAATTTGAAGATTGGACTATGACAGAAATGTTATCAGTATCTATGATGATTATTATTAGTACATTCTGTTTAGACTTTATTCACACAGATAGAAGAACGTTTAAAATAGTGGACTTAGATGAGGCATGGACATTCTTAAATGTTTCGCAAGGGGAAGCATTAAGTAATAAATTGATACGTGCTGGACGTTCTATGAATGCAGGTGTGTACTTTGTAACACAATCAGCAACAGATGTATCAAAAGAAACGTTTGAGAATAACATTGGAATGAAGTTTGCGTTTAGGTCTAAAAGTTTAAAAGAAGTGAAACACACATTAAAATTCTTTGGCTTGGATGAAGAAGATGAATACAATCAACAAAGATTGATGGGTTTAGAAAACGGACAATGTTTATTCCAAGATATTTATGGACGAGTAGGGATTGTGCAAGTTCATGCAGTATTTCAAGATTTATTTGATGCGTTTGATACTAGACCACCAATGCAATTAGAACAAGAGGTGGAAGAATGAAACAAAAAATAAAAAATATAATACCATATGTAATATTTGGAACGTTTATTACGTTCTTTTTATTATATTCAGCAGGTACATTTGTTTCAGCAACAGGACTCTTTGATGAAACGATTGATACTTCTAATTTATATTCAAAATATGGATTAGAAAATTATCAACTAGACTTTTTTGTGGATAATAGTTGGGGTTGGCTTCCATGGAATTGGACTGATTCCATAGGAAAAACAATTACGTATGGGTTTTATGCGATAACAAATTTGATATGGATATTGAGTTTATATATATGTAATGCAACTGGATATGTAGTACAAGAGGCGTTTAAATTTGATTTTGTGAATATCATTGCTGATGAAATAGCAAAAGGAATGCAAGGTATTTTTGGTGTGAACACAAGTGGTGTTACAAATGATGGATTATTAGCAGGTGCATTACCTTTGCTTATTTTAGTGATGGGAATCTATTTAATGTGGACTGGTATTATTAAAAGAGAAACAACAAAGTCAATCAATGCCGTATTAAGATTTTTCATGGTGTTTATTGTGTCGGTAGGATTTGTAATGTATTCATCTACCTATATAAAGTATATTAATGAATTTAGTAGTGAATTAGGAACGGCAGTTCTTTCAGTATCGTCTAAAGTAAATTTAGATGATGAAAACACAAGTAATAAAGATAGTGTTGATCTAATACGTGATAATCTTTTCACAGTCCAAGTTTATAAGCCTTGGGTAATACTTCAATACGGGAATGGTAATATTGATGAAGTAGGAAAAAAACGTGTTGAAAGTTTATTATCAACGAATCCTAATGCAAATAAAGGAGAAGATAGAGAAAAGATTGTAAAAGAAGAAATCGAAGAAAAGGATAATGGATATTTAACAGTTACAAAAGTATATGTACGTTTTGGAATGGTATTGTTTTTATTAGTAGTAAATATTGGTATATCAGTATTTGTCTTATTGTTATCAGCGATAAAAATATTTACACAAATACAATTTATTTTTTATGCAATGTTTATGCCTGTTTCAGCAATTATGAGTATGATACCAAATTCTAAAAATATGATGAATAAAACATTTTTGAAATTGTTTAATATCATCATGTTGAACGCAGGTGTTATTATGGTGATCACGATAGGATTTACTATATCAAATTTAATATACAATGTAACAGATGAATTGCCATTTATTATGGTAATGTTTTTACAAGTAGTAGTGTTTGCAGGTATTTATATGAAGTTAAATGATTTATTAGATATGGTAAGTTTAAAAGTGAGTGATGGACAATCAGCAGTTAGAAAGTTCATTCAAAATCCTGCACGTAAAATGAAACGTGAGTATAAAAAGGTACAAAGAAAAATGGGGATTCATAATAATTCAAAAGCAAGAACATTATCGAAGAAAGCAAAAACAACAAGTAGACCATCAACGGCTAGTACAAATTCACGTTCACGTGAGAACATTATGAACGATATTGAAGATGTGAAAGAAAATGCACAAAAAGTAGCAACAGGTACTACTTTAAAAAGTAATCAAAATTCTTCTGATCTAAGAGATAATGTAACATATAAGAGTCAAAAATTAGGAGAAAAAGTTGGAGCAATTACTGATATTAAGTCAGCAACGAAAGATAAAGTTGATACGGTAATAGATAATGTTAAGAATATGCCTACAAATGTAAAATACGGTATTCATCAAAAGAAACGTGATATTAAAGATTCTGTAAAACAATCAGTATCAAGTTTTAAAGATGGAATGAATGAAGCAAAACAAAAAAAGGTTCAAGCAAGAGAAAATGTAGCATATCAACGTAAAAATGAAATGCAACAAAAACAAGATGTATTGCAGAAAGAGAAAGAGAGAAAACAACGTATTCAAAATAGGCAGAAAGCAAGAGAATTAAGAGAACAAGCAGGGGTTAAAGAGCAAGTAATTAAACCTGTATATACGGTTGGAGAAGATGGAAAAATACAATCTTATATAAATAAGGTGTACGCAAAAGATGATGTAAAAGATAAAATTAAACAAAAAAGATTATCAAAGACACAATATAGAAATCCACAAAATGTAAAGCAACCTAAAGCTGAACAAATGCAATCTCAAAATATCAAACCTAATTTAAAAGTGAAACAAGATGATGTAAAAAGAGATAGTATTGTTCAACAAGTACAAGAAGCAAAGCCTGAAATAAAACAAGAGCAATCTAAAATTGCAACTGCTAGAAAAGAAGTTGAAAAACCAATCATACAATCAAAAAAAAACAAGGTTAGCGAAGATAAGCAAAAGGAAGTAGAACAACCTAAAGTCGCTAAACATAGAAGTTTAGATAAAATATCAATGAATAGACAAGCAACATTGTCTAAAATGAAATCTAAAAAAGAAGAAGTGGTAGATAAAGATATTAGAGGTAATAAGAAATGAAACTCAAATATTTTTTAATTTTAGGAAGTGTACCACTTCTTTTTACTATAAGTATAGTCATGTTTATGTTGTTGATCTCTGGAGATGGTACTGATTCATCAACATTGCCAAATGTAACAGGCACTTCATTAAGTGCAGAAGTTTTAGCACATAGAGATACTGTTGAGAAATACGCAAAGAAATATGAAATTGAAGATTATATCATGTATATTTTAGCGATTATGCAGGTGGAAAGTGGTGGTAAAGGAAAAGATGTTATGCAATCTTCTGAAAGCCTTGGATTGCCTGTAAATACACTTGATACAGAGGAATCGATTGAGCAAGGATGTAAATATTTCTCGTCGTTGCTATCATCCGCTAAATCAAAAGGAATAGATGATATAAATGTAGTGATACAAAGTTACAATTACGGTGGTGGATATATCAATTATGTTTTAAAAAAAGGAAATAAACATACTTTTGAATTAGCACAAGAATTTAGTAAAGAAAAAGCAAGTGGTTTAAAAGTAACATACACTAATCCAATCGCAGTAAAAGTGAATGGTGGATGGAGATATAATTATGGAAATATGTTTTATGTAGAATTAGTTAGTCAATATTTAGTAGTAACAAAATTTGATGATGAAACAGTACAAAAAATCATGGATGAAGCCTTAAAATATCAAGGTTGGAGATACGTCTATGGTGGCAGTAATCCAAATACAAGTTTTGATTGTAGTGGTTTGATTCAGTGGTGTTATGGTGTTGCAGGTATTACGCTACCTAGAACGGCACAACAACAATATGATGCAGATAATGTACAGCATATCCCGTTTGAAGAAGCAGAAGCAGGAGATTTAATATTTTTTCATTCAACATATGAAATAGCAGATTATGTTACGCATATTGCGATTTATGTAGGAGATGGGAAAATGTATCATGCTGGTGATCCTATTGGTTATGAAGTGATAGGAGATTATTGGAAATCACATTTAATATGTGCAGGACGTATAAAATAAAGGAGCAAACTATGGAAAAAATAAAAGAATTAATAAATAAAATAAAGAATACAGAATTGTATAAAAAAATAGATGAAATGAGAAAAGATAAACCAGTTCAAACAATTAAACCAGTAGCAAATATACGAATTGTGAAAGTGTTGTGGGGAGTGTTGATTATTAGTTTCTTATTTGCAGTATATAAAAATTTTACTGCAATTAATACCCATACAGTAACTGAAAAAGAAACAGTACAATTTAGATTAAATGATACTAATACAATAGAAAACTTTGTAAAACAATTTGCGAAAGTGTTTTACAGTTGGGAAAGTGATAATGATAAGTTAAGTTTACGTGAAATGCAGTTAAAAGATTATTTAACAACAGAACTACAAGAAATTAATCATAATACAATACGTACAGATATACCAAATAAATCAAAAGTAAAGGATGTGCTGATATGGGATGTTGTACAGAATAATGAACAAGAATATGATGTAATCTATGAAGTACAACAAGAAATAACAGAAAATAAAAATACTAAGGAAGTTGAAAGAACATATATATTAACAGTATATATAGATGATGATGATAAAGTAGTGATTGTAAAAAATCCAACAATATATTCAGCGGTTTCAAAATCAGCATATGAACCTAAAGTAAAACAAAATGATAATTCATTGGATGCAGATATGACAAAAAGTATTGAAGAATTTTTAGAAACATTCTTTAAATTATATCCAAGTGCTACAGAAAAAGAAATATCATATTATGTTGATAATAAAATATTAATTCCAGTTAACGAAAATTATTTATTTTCATCATTAAAAAATATAACATTTACACAATTAAAAGATAGTAATATTCAAGTGAATGTATATGTGGAATTTTTAGATAAAGATACAAAAGCAACACAAATATCACAATATGATCTAACACTTAAAAAGAATGGAGATAACTGGAAAATTATCAAATAAATATTTTATAGAAGTGGTTGATTAATTCAATCGCTTCTTTTTTTATATAAAGGAGATGAATATAATGAAGCAACTAAGTTTATTTAATAATAATGATAGTGATAATGAAGTAGTTAATTTATCAGTGTTTGGAGAAGATATTAAAGTAGTTGATACAAAAGAAAAAATAGAGCCTACTTTAGAAAAACAAGAAGTATCTTTTGAAGTTGGTAATTATGTAAGAACACAATATGATGAGTTATTTAAAATTGATGGAATGTTTCAACCACAAAAAGTTTTTGTGTGCTATGAAAAGGCTAGAAATCGTTATGCTGAAGAATATAGAAAAGCAGTATATAAATATTACGAACGTGCTTATGCTTATATATTGAATGATTATGGAAAAGAAGTAAAATATTATATTAGACAAGAAGATGTTGTCATGCAATCAAAATTTAAAATTGATTTAATTTTTAAAGGAGATATTATTAAAACAAGAGAATATGGAATACAACAAGTAAAGCATAAAGAAATAGGAAAAGTTATAGAAATAGAAGAATTTAAAAATGGAATAAGAACTTATGTACCTTTTACTAAAACATATTTAATATGTGGAAAGTCTTTAAAAATTATGGAAAAAGATATTGTTAGTATTGTTTCTACAAAATCAAAACCAACAGAATTTTTAGAAGATGGATGCCTAGTGAAAACTAGATTAGGTAAATGGTATACAGTTCATAAAGTAATGAGCAAGAAAGTATTGATTAAGAATGGCAATACTGGAAAGTTCTTTTTTTTACCATTTGAAGACATTGTAAAGGTTAAAAATAATGAGAAGTAAATAGAGGGTAGTATATGATTGGAATATATATAAGAGAAAGTACAAAGGAACAATATGATAAAGGATATAATGCAGTAACACAAAAAAAGAAAATATTACAGTTTGTAGAATTATATGATTTAGATGATGAATATGAAATATATGAAGAAAAAGGATATTCAGCAAAAACAACAAGTAGACCTGTAATGAAAAGAATGAAACAAGATATAAAAGATGGAAAGTTAGATACAGTGATAGTGTATAAATTAGATCGATTGTTTCGTAGGCACGAGAGTAAAAGTGAATTATTAGATTTGTTTAAACAAAATGACGTTGTTTTGATGTGTGTTGAAGAAAAAGTCGACACTACTTCAGCAATTGGAAGATATGTTTTAAACATCATGGTATCTACGTTTGAGTTGGAACAAGATATTATATCGGAAAGAACAAATGATGGATTAGTTACAGGAGCAGAACAAGGTTATTTTGTACGTGGTGGTAAAACACCTTTTGGATGGAGAAAATATCAAGTTGGCTATCATTATAAAGTGAAACCACATGAAGAAGAAGCCAATATTATTAGAAAAATGAGAGATTATTTAAAAGAGGGTTTAACACCATATGAGATTAAAATGATGATAAATGATGATGAATATATGAAATCAATCAATAAAACATTTTGTGAAAATCAAATTGTGAATATATTAAAATCTAAAATTAATAAAGGCATTATGGAACATAAAGGTGTAGAATATCCAATGGAAGAAAAAATATTTAGTGATAAAGAATATGATGAGATACAAAAAATATTGTCTAGTCGTTCTAAAGAAGCAAAATATGATTACTTATTTGCAAGAAAAGTAAGAAGTGTTAGTGGAGAAGTAAGTAAGTTAAAATCAACAGTTAAAAAAGAAAAAGTGTATTTATATTATTTTGATGTGGATACAAAACAACGTGTCAATGAAAGCATATTAGAAAAAGAAGCATTAAACTATTTAAAAAATAATGAAGTGTTGTATAAGAAATACAGAGGGAAAACATATCGTGCTGATCTACAACATTTAAAAAGTAAAAAAGAAACGCTCGATAGAATGTATAAAGATATGGATATAACAACGGATGTCTATATTACTGAAAATTTAGAAATAGATAATGAAATGAAAAAGATTAAAAGGTATTATCAAAAATATATATCTAATATAGAAGATTATTTTGAAAATTTAAAATATGAGGATAAAGCAAGTTTAATAAGAAAAAATATTAAATACATAGAAATAGATTTTGCCGAAAAGAATATTATAAAAATTTGTTAGATATTAAAAAAAAGAATAAAAAAATAAGGCTGTGTGAATTTCAAAAAAAAATTGAAATAGCATAGTTCTTTTCAGCGTACAAAAAAATGAAAAAAGTACTTTACAAAATGTGAAAGTATGGTATAATATAAGAGAAGAAAGCAAAAAGCGTTTCTGTTTATATTTTGTGTGGCGAGTTCGACATACAAAATATAGATGGCTCCAAATTTGATTTAGCGAACAGGAGATAAACGTTTATATGTTTACTCCTGTTTTTTCAGTTATATACACATAAATTAATACAT
>CAJFOH010000169.1 GCA_904395845.1 uncultured Lachnospiraceae bacterium | reverse complement strand
GTGGAATCTCCACCTCCTGTAAATGTGCAAGACTCAAAGATAATTTCTTCCTTTCCACAAAATGTTACCTCATATCCTTTTAAGTCAACATTGGCTCCAATAATTTTTATGCAAGGTGTTGAAGCTTCTTGTAACTTTTCTAAATCGCTAACTGTAACATGTTCTCTAGCTGTTAATTTTACAATCGTTATCCTATCATTACTAAATGTAGTGCTTTTATCCATTAGAGCTAGATAGTCTTCAAATACACTTTCTGAAATGGTGTATAATTCTTTCTCTTGAATCTCCCAGAATAATAAATCATCGGATTTTACAATTCTTTTTGCAACTCCTCTTAAATATTGTTCTTCTTTTCTCCCTACGTCTAATGCTTGCACAATATCATCTACCATTTGTATTTGTTCTTCCATCTCTAATATGCTAGTAATAACATAGGCGTCAAGTAGGAAGCGAAATCCTAGCTGTGTATCTTTATTATTTTCAATAAAATTCTCATAATCCTCAATCTCAATATCCAATGCTTTTTGCAAATATTCTTCCACTGAATGTTCTACTAATGCCCCAGTTACTAATCTTTTATACATTGCCAATTGTCCACTAGGTATATTATCTACTTGTTGAAGAATAACTGCTAGAAGCGTGAAATAATTGTTTTTCTCATACTGGGTATTTTCTGCCAGTAGACTATTTTGAATTGTTTTTTCACTTCCTCTATTGTCTTTCATATACTGTCTTAGTTGTTTCATTTTTTCACTCATTTTGCTTCTCCTTTAATATAATTTTATTAATAATATTATTTATTTCAATGGCAAATTTAAAAAGTATCTGCTAATTCTTCCATTACAGTTTTTAAGCTATTTGTAAATTGATCTACTGTCGGAAGTTTTATTTTTTCTCTAACAGAAACTTCAGCTTCAATCATAGGGATTAATATTCTTCTTGCATACTCGCCCCTATTATCACTTGCAAACATATCTTTAAGGGTACCTCCATCTAACCGATATTGTAATACGTTCACAATGTTTTCAGCTTCTTTTTGATTTAGCAAATAATCTACTGCCAAATTAGAAAACTCCCTTTCAATGATAGCTACCATCTCATCAGCATCATCTTCTATAAATGTTCCTAAAATTGCATCTGTTGTCTTACTAGCAACAGCTCCTGCTCCTACTGAACCAATAAGACCTCCAATAATTGTTCCTATTCCAGGCAAGATTGCAGAACCAATAGCTGCTCCTCCTACCCAGCCTGCTGTTCCACCTGCCACAGTAGATGTTGTATTTGCAAAATTTTTAAATAGCTGTTTTCCAGATATTCTTCCTCTAAAAATATTTGCTATATCAAAAGATGATAGCACTACTACTGTCACACCTGCTGTTATTATATTTCCTCTCAATAATTTTGCAGCACTCTTCATGGCTGCAGCTCCATAAATATTAGATCCACTTTTAAATGCGTTAACTAATACAGCAGATGCTTTAGGTCCCATTAACCCTACAATTGCTTCTGTACTACCAACCAAAGCACTATTAAGACCTGCCTTTGAAAGTTGGCTAGCAAGTATGCTTGTAATAAATGCAGTACCACCAACCTTTATTCCTGAATAGGTTGCATTTTTTAATGCAATATCAAAATCTTCACCATTCCAAATAGATGTGGCAAATGTAAGAACTGCACTAACACCAAATGCTGAAGAGGCAATTACTGCCCCATTAGCAGCATCATATGTAATAGACTCTACGGTTCCTGCTTTTGAAATATTTTTTGCTTGATTATAAGTAAAATTTCCTTTTCTTACAATTTTTTTTGCATCTTCTGGATTGGTTACTCCATTTATTTGACCCCTTTTGATTTTTTCTTCCATCGCTGCAATTGCACCATCGTATTGATCGGATGGAACTTCTATTTGCATTGGTTTTCCATTGTTTGAATAATAACGAAAGGCTCCCTTCCCTCCATTTTCAAAACATTCATTAATAC
The DNA here is from genome assembly GCA_904395845.1 of uncultured Lachnospiraceae bacterium. Classification (GTDB taxonomy): domain Bacteria; phylum Bacillota; class Clostridia; order Lachnospirales; family Lachnospiraceae; genus Fimimorpha. The sequence goes on along the minus strand of CAJFOH010000169.1, from coordinate 2,872 downwards.
ATCTTGAACCAGTGGCACAATACTTTGACTGGATTTCTATACCATTAACAATTCGATCGGCTCCATTTTTCGCATTATCATCACCTACAATTTTAGCATCTTTCCCTTTTAATTTATCATATAGATGATTGGCTCTTTCAGCAGCAAATCCATGTCCCTGTCTTGCATGGAATTTTTCTTCATTAAATAACTTATTTACAGTACCATAAGTTCCCATTGCACTTCCACCACTTATGCTCCCTGCAAATGACGATTGAGTATTTTTAAATTGTGATTGTTTAATTTCTTCCTTTAATCGCTTCTGCCTTTCTTTTTCCTCTTTTTCTAATTCAAGAAGTTCTTGAAAGAAATGATATAATGGAGTTTTATATAATAATTTTCCACTCCAAACTTTTCTTGAATCATTTTTTAAATGAAATACTAATGTTCTATCATTATCATTTTTTCTATCTATATATCCAATTTCAACACTATCAATTTCATCATATTTCAACTTTCTTGGTGACTCTAATGTTTCCACATAATATACCATAGTATCCGTAAATACATATCCATTTTTACCACTATTTGTTAGGCTTGTATCCATAAATCCTATTATTGTGAAGGGATCTAGCCCTTGTGCAAATTTTTTCATTGCATTATCAATCTTTTTCTGTGGAACCTCACTTCCCACATGAAACTCACAACTCTTGCTAATAGATCGTGCATATTTTCTTAATAACTCTACCTTTTTGTCATACATACTCATATCATTAATCCCTTTCCATCTGTATATTAAATTTTTTCTACTGGTAATCTATTACATAGTAATATTCCTTTTTCACATTTGATAAACTTTTCTATACAATTATAATAATTATTTCAAACGACATATTCTGTCATCTTTTAAATTTTTCTACTAATAAAAATAAATATTTTTGTTAGTACTTCCATCTAATCCCGATAATACTGGAGCGTTGTTATTAAATTATTTTTCATTTCCTCTCTCAAACTTTGTGGCTTTAATACTTCTATTTTACTTCCTTGGCTTAATAGCCACATGATAATACCAGTACCATATACTTCTGCCTCAATAATATATCCATCTGCACATTGTTTCACTATTTTTGCTGTTGGCAAACGATCCAGTATCGCCTCAGGATTGTTTCCATAAAATTTCATTTTTATATTTTGCAATTTGCCAGCATACATAAATTGAATACGCTTTCTAAACTCGCCTTCTTCAAATCGATCCGCATAGGAGACTTGAAATTTTTCATTTAGCCTTTTGTACTGCTTGATTCTATCCATGCGAAAAATTGCTGGATAGCTATATTTATGGACATACTTTCCTCGCTCATCCTTTTCCACGATAAAGGCATTGAGATAAAAATAATATTCGGAAAATAATAATGCAACTGGTTCAATCACTCGTTTAATCGTTCCTGAGAGATCATTTCCCCTTGCATAATGGATAGACACCAAATTATACTCTAAGATATCTAAACCAATATCCCATAATAAATCCTGTATGTACCCTTGATGATTTAACTCTACATAATGATGTTTTTCATTTGCAATTAAATCACTGATTACCTTCATATTTTTAGATGGTACACAACCTTCTACTAATTTATCTAAAATTCCTTTTAATTCCTTTTTTGTAAATGCACGACTTTCTAATAAAATCTTAGAAACTGCAAGAACTTCGCTATTGGTCATCATCTCTCGTTGAGATCCTACCATAAGAAATCCTTTTTTTGCTCTATCATAAATAATTTCTCTTTCTTCTCCTCTAAGAATATTACACTCATCGATAAATGCCCGAATATCATCAATATCTCGTTGTATGGACCGTTCATCTACACCAAATTTTCTAGCTTCTTCTGTTTTATTGATTAATTTCCCTTCGCAAAGTCTAGAATACATATTAAGGGAGCGGGAGTTTTTTGATTTTTTATCCATAGTATACCTTCCTAAATCATGATTTTTCCTACAAGTTTTTACATTGTACCTTGTGTTGAGCTTCTTTTTGTTCATTCTTTTTATTTATCACATGTATAAATAAAATAAAAGTTACATATTCTACTACATTTCTTTCATTAACACTTATATTTTTACATTATATCGCAAAAATATATGTTATTCAATTTAATTCTTATATTTTTCTACAAAATATTATATTTTATTTCATATTATATTGAAAACCAAAATTTTATTTGATTTAAAAAATATAAGCCATATTCCACCTTTTTTTTGTGAAATATGGCTCAATTACTTATATTTTATTTTTTTGAAGTTTTATGTTTTCTAACTACTACAACTGTAATAGCTACTGCTAAAAATAATACTACAACTATCATCATAATAATCACTATATTAGCTGATGAAATTATAGAAGACGCACTTGTCTGAGCAGAAGAAGTAGTTCCCTTTGCAAGTACCATTGCAGAAATTCCACTAACTTCAATTTCTCCTGATACTGTATCAATGCTTTCTGTTCCTGCTTTTTCACCATTTACATACACATTCCAATTTCCTTCTGGAAGAGTTACTTTCACACTTTCTTTATTTGCATTGTAAACAACATATAAAGACTCTGATATTTCTCCATTTGGTGAATTGCCAATGGTATAAGCGACAACATTTGCATCTAGACCATCTACAAATGTAAGATTATTTTGTACTTCTTCGGTAGTAGACATACGAAGTCCGCCATGTGCCTTTCTAAAAGCAATTAATCCTTTATAATAGTTATATACGTCTTGGTTTTCTTTTAAATCGTCCCATTTGATTGAATTTACTTCATCAGAAAGATTATAACTATTAGAAGAGTAGGTACCATCTCCTAATGGCTTGCTACGAAGATTTTCTTCCCCTGCTTGAATAAATG
>CAJFOH010000168.1 GCA_904395845.1 uncultured Lachnospiraceae bacterium | reverse complement strand
GAAGTAACTCAAACCTATCGTTTTGAGAAAATAGAGCAACATCAAATTCAACAAGTGATGGAACAACAAAATACTCCAGTTGTGGAAAATCATGAACAATCAAGCAAACAATTAAGCGAAGATTCAAACCAACAATCAAAGGAACATTATCTGGAAGTATCCAATATAGAAACATCTATGTTAATACAAAATTCCAAACAAGAACTTTCTCAAGGAAGCATGGAAGATAAAAGAAAAAAAGGGAATGATATTCTACTAAAAATATTAGAGAGCAATTCGTACAAAGAAAAAATAAATTTGCTAGAACAATACAAAGATGAAATGACAGAAAGTATGCTAGAGTCCATTGCTATTTCTATGGATATTTACTTGGAAGATGGTTGCTTAGAAGAAAAATATTATAATATTAAGCGTTGTTTAGAAACACATTTAAAGTATGAGGGAACAAGAATACGAGGCTAAAATTTATAAAGGTTTTATAGATAGGATATAGAATAAAAAGAAAAAATATACTATATAGTCATAAAATGCTCAAATAAATTTCACACCTTTTTATTAGTATGTAAACTAAGAAAAAATGAATGGATGGGAAAAAAAGGAGTAGACTAGATGATAAGAGCCGTTGAAACAAAGAATAATAGTATATTAGAAGAAGTAACAGGGATAAGTTTTACACAAGAATTAGCATACCATATTGAAGAAAAAGATTATTGGGCAATCAAAGGAAAACAATATGCTATGTTAGAAGGTAATGAACAAACTTGTAAAGAAGAAAATATAATAGAAACCTATATCACTATGAGAGAAAATAAAGAGCAAATATTTTATCTTCGCTACAATAAAAAAGAAAAGAAAACTTATTTTTATAAAAAACAACTAAGTTCTAATGGTTCCTATGAAGTGTTTGCACCATTAACGAGAAAACAGTATAAACAGTTAAAAAACAAAGATATTAATTGGATGAGAGAAAGTAATGAACCTCTATTCTTAGAATTCTATGTAAAAAGTCAACTGTTTTCATGGGAATTAGATGTAACAGTAGAATATAAAAGAGAGAAAATCAACGTTTTTTGTGGAGATGGCGATGTTTCTATTTATAGGAATATTCAAATCAAATATAAAGGAAAAAAATTAAAAGAGTGTACCAATGAGATAGGAAAGGTATTAGAAATTAAATATCAAGACAAACTACCAGTAGAATTACAATATATGTTGCAAAAAAAAGTAGAAGTGGCATGTTATTGGTATCAGGATTATGAGCAAAGAAGGAAAAATACCTTCCATTTAGCAGGCATTACAGGTATGCTATACCAGATGTTTTTATCGGTTGCTCCATGGCAAACCATGCAGGCGATACCATCGGTATAAATAGTATTGTAATAGTAACAATAAGGTTAAAAAATAATAGAAAAGGATGATAGGATGCATGAGATTAAAAATATAGTAGAGAAACAACAACAGTTTTTTCACAAAAACCATACAAAGTCCTTGCAATTTCGGAAAGACCAATTAGAAACATTAAAAAAGGCAATCAAAGAATATGAACAACCCATTTATCAAGCGTTAAAAGAAGACTTAAATAAATCGGAAATAGAAAGTTTTATTACTGAAATATATTTATGTTTGGAAGAAATCAATTATGCAAAAAAACATTTAAAACATTGGATGAGAAAGAAGTATGTATATACTCCAATTAGCCAATTTCCAAGTATATCATATAAAGTAAAAGAACCCTATGGAGTCGTTGCAATTATTTCTCCTTGGAATTATCCATTTTTATTATCTATACAGACATTAATTGGTGCCATAGCAGCAGGAAATTGTGCCATTATAAAAATGTCTGAGTATGCACCTAGGATAGCCACTATACTAAAAGAGATGATAGAGAAATATTTTGAAAGAGAATATATTGCTGTTTTAGATGGTGGTGTTGAAGTAGCAGATGAGTTATTAAATCAACCTTTGGATTACATCTTTTTTACAGGAAGTACACAGGTAGGAAAAATTGTGATGGAGAAAGCTTCCAAAAATTTAACACCAGTTACCTTAGAATTAGG
>CAJFOH010000167.1 GCA_904395845.1 uncultured Lachnospiraceae bacterium | reverse complement strand
TTTTTGTCATCATCTGCTGGGTCTTGTGGGTCTTTTTTGTCATCATCTGCTGGATCTTGTGGATCTTTTTTGTCATCATCTGCTGGGTCTTTCCCTGTTTCACTGTTTTTTATAAATATAATCGTTTCTTCCTTGGTATCTCCTGCCTCTATATTAGGAATGGTAACTGTCCACTGTGTTTGTTTTCCATCCTTATCTTTTTGTATATAATTTTCTGGAATTTGTCCCTTCAATGAAATGTTGGTCAACCCATATTCCTTTGGAGCTTCCAATCGAATTGTTTGTGTAATACTCTCATCTGATGAGTATTCTTCTTTATCTGTTAGTATAGATATGTTTGGTTCTATCCCATTATCTTCTGCCATAGCCATTGGTGATATTGCCAAAGTTGCACATAAACTTGTTGCCAGCAGTTTCAATACTGCTTTGCTTTTTTGCCTCATAAAACTCTCCTCCTTTATTGAAATTTAATCTTATTTTATTGATATTCTATCCTTTTCTATTATTTTTATATATAAAATTAACAACAAAAATGTGAGATTTATGCTATATCTTAAATATTTTTTCTAGTGTAGGAGGATTTTTTCAACCTGTTTCTATGTATTTAAGTAACATTGGATTGAAAGCATAGCATAAAAGATGTGGTTTTACTGATGCGAGATTTTTCTTTATTGAAAAATCATAACTATCTAAAATAAGAAATATAAAACAAAAATAAGCCTCAAAGTCTTTGTTAATGACTTTGAAGCCTACTACTTTTTACTACATATTAAAACTCTTAATACAACTATTTACTAGCTTTTGTTTATGCTACCTTTGTAATAAATCCTATCTCTTATTATCGTCTTTTTCACCTTTTAGCAATCTCTTTTTTTATGCCTTGATTTTCTTCGCATACTTACTTGTCATAACAACACCAAATATTAACGTTCCCAACGCAGCTCCTCCACAAAATCCTTGGATAAAACTTCCTGATAAATTGTGAAGTTGGGCTGAATTTGTTATTACATGCATAATCTCTGCTATCAAGCCTGCAATAAATATTACATGAATTCTTTTTGTTAACTTTATTTTATCTTCATTGCTATACTGAGCAACTTGTAATACAGTTTGTTCTAATTCTCTATCCATCTTCTCACTTTTCCTTTCACCATCTAATAATTCCTTAAGTTCCACGTTACAATAATCAGCTATTTCTAACAAAATATCTAAATCTGGTAGATTAGCACCTGTTTCCCACCTAGAAACTGTTCTTCGTGATACATGAAATTGTTCTGCAAACTGTTCTTGGGTAAGTGCCTTTTCTTTTCTAAGGGTTTTTATAAAACTTCCTATTTTAACTACATCCATAGTTTCCTCCTTTCAAAAACAGCGTAACAGATAATGGCTCTGGTTAAAAGGACACAAAGTGAGCAATGTCCTAGATTTACCAATGAGACATAAGGTGTCTATTGATTGCTTTTCTTCATTCTGTAATAAAAAATTATTACAGAAGTCATCAGCTTTTATAAGTGTTTGAAGTATGTAATACTTTGGGAGAACTTCATTTCTATATGTAGCTTATTGTATAACAGCAAGTTTAATAATTTTATTAAGAATTTTCTTTTTCATAATTCAAGATTCCTTCCATATTTTGAACAATAAACTCCTGCGCTTTTCTTTCATAAATAATATGCATATAAGATATTCCCTGACTGTTAACTCTTTCTTCTGACCGAATGCCGATCTCTTTTCCTTTCTCTGTGGCAATTGTTATATTCTTCTTAAATTTTTCGCTATACTCTTCCTTCAAGAATTCATTAACTTTTAACCATTGTTCAATAAAAAACCTATACAACTCCTACTGTACAAGGGAATGGTGGAACGCCTATTTTCGCCTAAAAATGGGTATGTCGAACCGATACAAGTGTTGATTTGCCTTATTACTCGTATAGGCAAATAGGCACAATCTATATTACCTAGATTTCAAGTTTCGTGGCTAACACATCAACTCGGCAAACTGGAAGTTGTTTATTAAACCTTTTTAACCTTAACCAACAACATCATAGGTCTACGCATTTCATTACACATTCCCGGCATACCCATCA
>CAJFOH010000166.1 GCA_904395845.1 uncultured Lachnospiraceae bacterium | reverse complement strand
GATGTAATGATATTTGGTCATACATTGAAATAATCCTAAGTACCAACGTCTACGTTGTTTTTTCAGGTCAGTAAGGCTACTAGGAGCTTGTGACCAGCAAACAGCTTCTGGTTCATAAGTAATTTTATAAGGGCGATTGTTATTACGGCAAAAGACATGAAGTTTTACTACAAGCTCCATATCTTCTCCTAAAGTAGAGCTATCGTATCCGCCAACAGCCACTACAATGTCTTTTTTAAATAGACCAAATGCTCCAGAGATAATTAAATTTCCACCATATAAGTCTTTAAAAATACGGTCGGCAAAAAAGGTTCTAGAGTATTCTACCACTTGCATACATACAAGTGGGTCAAAAGGTATTTTATATTTTGTTATTTCTCCATTATCAACAGATACACATTGTGCAATACGGATAAGACCACCAACGGCTACAACGGTATCATCTTCAAAGGCAGGTCGAACAATCTTTTTTAACGAGTCTTTTTGTAAAAATGAGTCTGCATCAATACAGATAAAATAAGGAAGTTTAGAAGCGTTGATTCCCATATTTAAGGAGTCCCCTTTTCCACCATTTTCTTTTCGAATTAAGGTTACGGAAATATTATTAATTTTTGCTTCATATATTTCCTTATAGGGTTTGCATTTGACCTTAAAATGAATTGGTCGGTCTACTTTTTTTAATGGAAAGGCATCTAGTAGTACCTTTGTAGTATTATCCTTAGAGCCATCATCAACAATAATGATTTCATATAGTTTATAATCCAGTTGAAGAAGGGAGCGTATGCTATCTACAATAGTAACTTCTTCGTTATAGGCAGGTACGATAATAGAAACAGGAATATAATAGGAGTGGTTTAACTGACTATTTGTAATTCGCAGTTGTTCTTTTTTAAAAAGTTGGAATGCGCCCATCATAACGGAAATAAACATATGAGTAGAGTATAATATTAAATAAACAATGAAAAATCCATTAATAATAGTTAAAAGTAGTTTCATTCTATCATTCCTTCCTGTTCTAGCATATATCGTACAATATCTTTTGCAAAGGTGTCACTTCCTTGTAAAATATCAAGGACATCATCTACTGAGTGAATCAGTGATATTAATGAGTTAGCAGCATTGTAGCGAATGTACCAATTGGAATGGCTACAAGCCTTTTTTAACACGTCAATGGTTTCCTTTGAAGGATACTTACATAAGACAGAAGCCGATACAATGGATAAGGTAGTATTTGTGTCATTGGTTAAAAAGGAGTGGAGAAGTTCTTGTATTGGCTCATAATAATATCGTCTATAATAGCGAAGCATTTCAAGTTTTAATTCCAAATGAGTGGACGAACTGTTTACATAAGGAAAAAATTCTTCGGTATAATCACCAGAAAATAAAGAAATAAATTTTACAATAGATATCATTAACTCCTCATTCCAGTCATTGATATGTTTCCACAGTTGTTTTGCCAATGCTTGTTTATCACCTTGGAAGGTAATTAGTCCATCGGACAGTAATTTTGTATTATGGTGAATGTTGTTATCATTTAAATACTGAAAGGCTGTTTCTACTGCATGTATATTTCCAATAGTAAATAATGCTTTTAATGTATTTTCCCTACAATAAACAGAGCTAGAGTCTAGATACTCAATTAAAATCGTTAGTAGGGGTGGATATTCTGTTTGTAGCTTTGATGCGTATATAGAAAGTGTATATGCAAAATAAGATTTTTCCATATCACTTTTTTTTAAGTATTTATAGGCTAATTGTTGTTGTGCCAAATATATTTGATTTAAGTAGAGAGAAAACAACGTATGATTATGGTAATCAGATAAGGCATCAATAAAGGCAATTAGGTTATTGATTGATGTTAAACGTCTAGTAATAAAGGAAATATGATTGGTTTCAATCTGTTTTGTTTCTTCTAATAAATCAAATTGTATTTGTAATTGTTTTCTCCAGTATGCAGTCTTTCGTTCTCGTATTATTTTTGAAGTTTTTTGCTTGCATACATAAGAAATATTGTAAATAATAAATAAGATACAAATGGTAACATAAATATAAATTAAAATATCAATACTCATTCTATCTTCCTCCAACTGTCTTGTATAATATAGTAGGAAGCTTTTAAATACTCCTTATATTCCTTGCGTTTGAAAGGAGTATAGGAGATTGGCTCTAAGGAAAGGGAGGAAGCACTTTTTGGCGCTATTCCAATAGAAAAATCTTCTGCTTTTATAGGAACTACTCCATAATGTTCATAATAGTCATCATGAATATGAAGGGAGTCAGGGTTTGTAATATTTAGTAACTGCCAAGGAATACGAAGTTCCACACCTTCATTGGAGTAACAATAGTCTGCCAATGAATTTTTTGAGGAATTTCCTGCTATTAACTGTCCTGTTTCGTAAGTTTCATATTTTAAAGGAATCAAATAGTTGCCATTTTCATCTTTTTTATAAGAGTTACAAATATTATAAATAGGGACAAAGGTAGTATCGTCCTTGTCTGGAAAATGAAAGTAAGCATTTTCATCGGATATATCAGCTAAGTAATTGGCTCGTAAGGATTCATAACGGGATTGTACTAGCATACGCCCAGACTCTTTTGATAATTCTATAATAAAATCTACGGGAGTATTAAATGATAGTGTATTTTTATAGCTGGTGCTACCACTATTTTGTGTAATGTCTAGTGCAATGGTTAGTGAATCCAGTGGTTTTTCTTCTGTGTTTTTTATAAATAAATACAAGCCAGACTCATCATAGAAGGTATCTATGGAATAAGAGTTTGTAGTATTATTGTCTACGAAACTTGTAGTAATTGTAGAAGCGATGCTAGGCCAATCTTTATTAGAGCCATCAAGTTCTATGGTGTTTGAGGAGAAACCTAGTAGTCCAAATCCAGTATGTTTTCCTTGAATATCATGCCAGTGGAATAATTCAGAGGTTTCAACAGAGTAGGAGGTATTCCAAGTGGCTCTATCCCATGCATCTTGCCATGTACTAATAAATGCACCTTGTATATCATTGTCTATCATTTGTTGATAGTAAGTGACGATTTTTTCTCCCTGTATTTGTTCATTGTTTGGTCCAAGTATCTCATCACAGCCTCTAGAAGTAGAAAACCCAAAATCGTTAATAATGACTGGCATATTGTGATAATCACTTAATAATTTAAAGTAACTCTCCGTAGCAGTTGCCATTTCCTGAATGGTTATGGAACGTTCACTTAGAAGGTTCTTTTGATTGGTTGAAAAATGATTGTAAAATTGGTCATATACTTGTACAAGCTGATAGGAGGCAAAAAAACCTGCTTGAAACTTGTCGGTTACTTGAATATGATTTGGGTTAATAGACGTATGTTTTCCAATTTGGGAGGCATATTCACTATCATATTCAAATGGGTCAATGGTAGTAGAGGAGGAAAAGGTAATAAGGGATTGATATCCGTATTTTTCTGTTTCATAATGAATTAGATGGTCCATTACTTTAGCAAGTAGCACTTCAAAGGCAGAGGCATTATCAGAAGTTGTAATATATGTCCCCTGATAAGAGGTATCATAATCTTTATGGTTTGTATATGCAATGGTATTGGCGTTAAAGTCAGAACCTACAATATATCCAAGAAGCCAAGGAGATATATCTTTAAAGTAATAGCCACTTCCATTTTGTTTATTTAAGCTAATAATTTTCTTTCCATGAATAACATCTACCACATCAATGGCATCTTCTTTTAGAGAGTAGTAAAAATCTTTGCTATAAGCATCGTTTTTTGAATTGTTGGCATAAGAAGATACTTGAATTCCTTGTAGTAAGTATAATGGTGTTTCATGGGTAGTATTGTATTCATAAAGAGCATTATAAAAGTCATCATTATAAATGGTGTAAATACGAATAGAGTTTGCTCCCATATTGGCAATGAAATCAAACCAACGTAAGTAAGTATCTTTGTCTATGGCAAATTCTGTTGCTGTATGTCCAGCAATACTAGATGGAAGATTTACCCCTTTGATTGTAAAAGGCATAAAAATATTGTCTTGCTTTACTTGAATGGTTTTTTCATAAATTCTTGTATTTGTAGTTACTTCTTTTTTAGAAAAATTAATGTAAAAACCTTTAAAGTATATGGTATATACAGAAATTATGCCAAAGAGGATAATGGCACAAGTTGTAATAATAAATTTTTTCATAGCATCTCCTCTCTACTGAATCATACTATTTGAGTTTTTAGATTCTGCACAATACTGGTATAAGGAAGAAATATTAGCGTCTAACCATACGCCACGTTGGATAATGTAACTTTTTAACTGTGAGATAGCTTCCTCATGGCTAGTAACATTACGTTCCACAGGGGTTAGGTAATTTTTTTCATCATAATTATCTAAGTCATATACATATCCCCATAAAGAGTCATTTCGTTGTGTAGCAGCAGATAACCAACTATCTGTGTCTTCAATATATTGTATTAAGTAGTCATTGGATAAATATGTATTTCGTAGTTCTTTATACAACTCAACGACTAAATAAACAAATTTTTTGTCTTTTAACAACTGGGTAAACCAAGGAGCATCAGGTAAAGAAAACCCAGAACCATCAAGTTCTGTATCCATATAGTTATTACAACTATTATTAAAATCCCACACAACAGGTTTAAATTTTCCACGAAAGTCTTTATAGTAGTAGGTGGAATATTTTCCAGCATCAATATTTCGGAAAAATTCGTTGATAATAAAATATTTAGCAAATGACTCAATGTCTAAAAGTTCCATATAGCTGTTGTCCTTGTATAAATCACTTGAATATAGTAGTTTTTCAAGTTTACTAACCTCATCATTAATATAACTTTTTTGTGATTCTGTTAAATTATTTGTACCAGGGTATCGAACTTCAAAAGCCAGTGTGTCACTAATTAGTGTATATTTTGTAAAGTTATCCAAGAAGTTGTTACTTTTATCTAATCGGTCTTGGCTAATTATAAAACTTGTATAAGACTTGTTTTTATCAGTTTTTGTAAGATTTAGCCTATCTTCCCCATATTCAATAGACTCCATTAATAAGTAAACACCTTGATAAGTATTATCTACATAAAGCTCACAGTATTTTACCCTTGGTGCATATTCCATAATTTCACCAGCAACATTCATACATAGGTAGTTTCTTATAAGAGAACGGTCTAAAAAAGGCCCATTTAATACCCATTTATGATGTTTGCTCATACCTAGTAATTCTTGATTGTTGTTACTACCATCTTCAAGTACTAAGTCAATGGCATAGGATTTTTTATCAAAGTGGCGAGAGGAATTTCCACGATAATGAATATTTGCGTAAGAGGTTAGTGTAGCAGTGTCTGTAATACAGTTTTGGTTGTTTTTATTGTCAATTACAGAAAATTCAGCCATAATATTTCGTTCCCCTGTTGCAGATAGTTCATAAGTAGTTTCCCCAGAAGCATTAACGATAGGGCTTCCGGGGATTGTTTGATTGTTTGTATGAATAGATATAATTGGTAAATGAGTAACGAAGGCTTCATTATCATTCCAAGCATCGTCTATCTTTGCCACTTCTTGATGTTGATGTACTCTGTTGTGTTGTAAATCATCATATATGTAATGTAGAGTAACACAAAAAATACATAAGAATACGATGGTAGCCATATAAATGATTTTACTTTTCATAGTCACCCACCTATTATTTATCCACTAATTTCATCACTTTGTGTAATAATATTTACATATTCAATATCCCCTAAGCTATAAATTTTATCAGTAATACTTTGGTCGTGTTTATAGGATAAGGAGTATATTTTTTTGGATAATTCAAAAATAAATTCAATGTCTTTTCCAGAAGCATTTTTTACACGCAATACGGCTTTTTTATTAAAGTAGTCAAAGATAATACCTTCAATTGCCATTTCTTTTGTTCGGTCTGCTTTTATCATAATAAGAATACGATTTTCATTTCGTACACGACCAAGAAGCAGGAGCATAATAAATACTGTGGATGACCCTACACATGCAACTAAATAGTCGCCAACTCCACAACAAATACCAACAATAATTGCCCAGAAAATGTAAGTAGTATCTCTAGAGTCTTTAATAGCTGTTCGGAAACGAACAATAGATAACGCACCTACCATCCCTAGTGATAGTGCAATATTATTTCCGATTACAGTCATAACAGTAGCAGTTAAAACAGTTAGTGTCATAAGAGAAACATTAAATTTTCTGCTGTATGCAGTTCCCACATGGGTAAAATAGTAAGAAATGTAAATTGCAATGCTAAGAAATGCAGCAGTTACAATGTTAATGATAATTTCTTCTAATGTTAGTGTATTCCCTTGTTCCACTAATCCTTGAAGTAATTCACTCATTTTTGGCCCTCTTTTCTTTTTTATAATTAAAATAAATAATGCTTAGAAACGGTTCGTGCTAAGCAATATTTGCTCATACTAGATTGGCTTTTCATACAAGTATTAATAACATCTTTTAAATAAGATTGTAAAAAGCCGTTATATTTTACTTCTAACAGTGCAAGATGGGGATTTAGAACACTATATTGAGAGAGTGTAGGTGAGAAGATATCAAAGTTACACTCATTTGCCACAATATTATAATCCAATGTAATACGAGTTTTATTTCCATCTGCATAAAATGCTTTTCTATGGTAGCTAACCACAGAAATCGGTCGATAACAGTGCATAGTCATTATTGCATAACATTCTTTGGAAAATGGATCAGAATAGTTTAATAAAACAGCGTAGTTGCCCTTAATTAATTGGATAGCATCTTCTTTGCTCATTTTTAAAGAGCGTTTCTTTTGTAAGTCCCCTTGTTTTTGCTTCATCTCAAGCAATGCAAAATTACTATTTGAGCCATAGGTACGCAGTCTTATTTTTTTTCTAAGATAAACTCCATCAAGCTTTTCTGTAAAGTCATTATCATCAATAGAATCAAAATAAAGAGAACGAACTTCGTAACAGTCTTTTCCTTTTGCATATTTATCCTCTTTAAAAAGCTGTCTAAATAACATTCGATACCTATAACACTCATCAATAGAGATAAGAAATTTATGTTCTTGTCTTAGAACTTCATTTGCCAAGATGTCCCCTCCTTTCGTAAAAAAAGGCATCATAAAGGTAAGGATTACTTTATGCTACCTTTATGGTTATCAATGACAGGAAATATCCTATTTCTTTATATAGAAGAATAACAACATAATACTGAAATGTCAATATTTTTCAATAATTTGGTAGATGTGAAAGGATTGTATAACGAGAATTTAAAATTAATTTACATATAAAATTCTCGTTAAACAAGAAAAAAGAATATGTTATAACAATAAGAGAAAGAAAAATACCTAACCATAATGTAAAAATATATTTTTAAAGAGGGAAAAAGTGGCTAGTAAAAAGTAATATTTTAGGAAGAAAGAATAGAAATTAAAAAAAAGTAAATTAAATAAATGAAAAAGAAACCAAAAAGAAAATAGACAGAAAATAAGAAAATATCTATTAAATAAAAAGTTTAAACAAATTTATTACAATTTAATTGAGTTTATTTGATAAATTTGTTGAAAATTGTGGAAAATATATTATAATAGATTCATATACCTTTTCGTAAGTAAAAATTGGCTTAAAATTAGGGGGGGGGGGTAGAATAGAAGTTCTATTTTAATAAAAATATGTAGAAAATTATATGGGAATAAAACTATACAGAAGGTAAGAAAATATATAAAGAAATAGGTGACAGAATGAGAACGGATAAAAGATTAAAAGAGGTAAATAAAGAGAAAAATGTAGACCGTCGTATTCAAAAAACAAAAACGTCATTAAAAGGTGCATTGGTCAATATTATGAAAGAGAAAAACATTCAGGAGATTACAGTAAAAGAATTGGTAGAAGAAGCAGGAATTAATCGCTCTACATTTTACTTGCATTATATGGATATTTACCATATGTTATATCAAATGGAACAAGAATTGCTTACAATAATTGTTGACATTTTGGAGGGGGAAGAGGAAGTTCCTTTATATGTAAATAGTTTGATAAGGATAGAACAAGTATGTGATGTTTTTATGGATAATAGGCAAATGATATTATTATTATTGGAAGATGTAAATGATAAAAGATTTCTAAATGAATTAAAACATATTTTAGAGAGAGTCATAAAAAGAATTGTAGAAGAAAGAAATTTGCATAAAAAGATTTATGATAATTATGCCTACTCATTTTGTGTAGCTGGGTGTATTGGGTTGCTTACTGATTGGTTAAAGGAAGAAAGACCAAAATCATCTGTCTACATAGCAAAGATTATTGATGGTATGTTTCGTAATTCAATTTTTTCAGTATAAAATATATTAGAGAATAATGGTTAAAAAAAGATAGTTCCAACCCTTTTTCTTTAATGAAAGAGTGGGGAACTATCTTTTTTACCTATATGATAAAATTAAGCGAATCCTTTTTCTTCTAAGAAGTCCATAAATGTTTCTTTCTGCTCCTTAATACGTTTACTCCTAAAATGGAATAAAAGGGTAGTAAGGATAGAGAATAAAACTATTATAAATAATAAAATAAGGATTGGTGTATGTATAGTACCATTTCCAGAAATGGTAGCTCTAAATCCATTTACCGTATAAGTAAATGGTAGGTATGCATGAATAGAAGATACAAAACTTCCAGATATTTCCACAGGATAAGTACCAGCAGAGCCAGATAGTTGAATTACCATATAAACTAACATAAGAAAACTACCAATTTTTCCTAGCCAAGCATTGAAAAAGTACATTAATGACATAAATGCCATAGAAGCAAGGCAGGCAAGTAGGACAGTTTTTGTCATTTCTACTGGTTGAAAACCAATGAAAGTGTGAAGGCTAGCTATCATAAGCAAGGCACTACTAATAGATATTATAAATAACACTGTTGCTTTTGAAATCCACCAAGAAAAGCCAGATGTTACTTCACCTTCATAACGTGTAATTGGATACATAATAGAAAATGCAATACAAGCTACCCATAAAGCAACTGACATCATATAAGGAGCCATTCCATGTCCATTGTTAGAAATGTTAGTTAATTGGGTTTTTGATTCAGTTATTGGAGTATCTATCATATCAATGGTAGTATCTGTTGTATTTGTACTTGTTATATCATCTGCACCCTTTTGTAAGCTAGAAGAAAGGGTACTTGCTCCATCTTCTAAAGATGTAATACCATTTTGGAGTGTATTTGCACCATCTGTAAGTGAGAAAGCTCCATCACTTATCATACTTGCACCATTTGTTAGCTGATTCATACCATCTAACAGTGAGTTGTTATTGCTTACTAAAGCTTCAGTACCTGATTTTAAAGTATTTGTTCCATCATTTAATGCTGAAATTCCAGCAATAAGAGTAGGGGACTTCTCTTTTAATTGATGAATTCCATCATCTAATTGTAACGCACCATTTAATAATGGGGTAGTTGAATCTGTTAATGTTTGTAATCCATCAGATAATTGCTTGCTACCAGATAATAATGTCTGATTGGAATCATTTAATGTAGTTAATCCATTAGACAAGGTGGAAACATTTTCTGTGTATGATTGAATGGAAGGTGCAAGTCCTTTTTCACTTGATACACTATCTGAGATTGCCATTACACCATTTGTATAAGCAGTGATTCCATCTATCAAACCAGTAGAAGTATTAGTACCATGAAGTCCTTGTTGTAGTTTTTCTGCTACTGGAGTAATGGTTGTAGAAATTGTCTTTACAGCAGATAAGGTTTTGGCATACTCAGTTTGTGTGTTTTGTACGTAATTGTTATTTTCTGTTAGTAAATTTATTATTTGTTCCTTTTGTGATTGGTCTAAGGTTGTTATCTCATTTAGCAATGTTACTATTTGCTCATTATTTTTTTGTATTTGCGCTAGGTTTGTAGCGTTAGTATCTGGTGTGTTTGATGATACCATTTGGTTTAGTTTTGTTAAACCAGAGGTAATGCCATCTACTCCTTGTGAAATAGTAGAAATAGAGGTTTGTAAAGTATCATTTTGTTTTGTTAGCGTCTTTAACCCATTGGTAAGTTGTTCCATTCCATTGTTTAGTAAAGTGTTATAAGTGGTAAGGGTTTTACTACCTGCTTGAAGATTGGAAACTCCACTAGTATAAGCTTCGATTCCAGATACTAATTGTTTTGCACCAGAGGAAGCAGAAGAAACTCCATCGGTATAAGCAGAAAGGCTAGTAGTAAATGTATGAGAGCCATCTGCAAGTTTGTTTGTACCATCAACTAAGGAATCTGCCCCACTTACAAGAGTATTCATACCAGTTTGTAACGTTTCCAAACCGTCATTTACTTTAGAAACTCCAGAGGTATATTCTTTTAATCCTATTAGTAAGGTATCACTTCCATCTTTAAATGTTAAAGTACTGTTTGCTAGTGTTTCTAAATTTTCTTCAATGGTTTGGTTTCCATCTTTTATTTTAACAATACCATCTTTTAGCTTAGTTGACCCATCGGCTGCTTCGGATATTTTACCTCCAATGGTATCAATTTGTTCAAATATTGTTTCTGTATATACTTTAGTAACATTGGAAGCAACTTTTGTCTTTATTTTTTCAAAAGCAGTTTCACTAAGTTTTGATGCAATATAGTTAGTTCCAGGATTGGTTTTATATTGTAATTCCATTTTTCTAGGAGTGTCATCTAGTACGGTAGATGCGTTGTTAGAAAAATCACTTGGTATGGTAATTACCATATAATAATCCCCATTTTTTAATCCATAATCAGCCGTTTGTTCATCTACAAAGTCATAATGTAGGGAAGTATCTTCTTTTAGTGAATCTACCATATCCTCGCCAATGGATAAGGTTTTGTCATTGTAAGATACAGGAATATCGTTATTGACTATGGCAACTGGAAGATGTTCTAAGCTACCATAAGGGTCCCACATAGACCCTAGAAATAGAGTAGTATAAATGGTTGGGATTGTAATAATCGCAATTACTGCTAATAATAAAAATTTATTGTGGAATAAGTGCTTCCATTCCTTTTTTATCATAAGGTGCTCCTTTCTTAACACTTTATTAATAGAAAATAATCTATTAATAGACAAAGTGTTGTTTTTATTCGTAGGTTGTATTATACTAATAGAAGTATAAATTGGCAATCATCAATAAATCATCAAAATGTAGATTTATAAACAGATTTTAATGAAAGTGTTGATTTAAAAAATAAAATTTTTATAAAGGGAAATTAAGTTATGAGTTTAGAAAAAAATGGTAAAACAAAACAAGTGGACCGAAGGGTTCGGAAAACAAAAAATCAGCTAAGAGATGGTCTTGCAAGATTAATGGAGAAAAAAAGTATAAAAGAAATTACGGTAAAGGAATTAGTAGATGAGGTAGATATTAATCGTTCCACCTTTTATCTTCATTATACGGATATTTATCAAATGTTAGAGGCAATCGAAGAAGAACTTATGAATGAATTAATGGCAGTAATTAAGAGAGATAGAGATATTCCGTTTAATGAGCAAAGCCTACCATTTATTGAGAGCATTTGCAAAATTTTAGCAGAAAATAGAACCATTTGTGTTGCATTGTTAGGACCTCATGGAGATATTGCCTTTATTCATCAAATGGAGCGAATTATTGCAGAAAATAGTTTTCAAGTAATTGTAAATAAGTATCCAAATGCAGAAAAAGAAATTGGATATGCATATGACTTTTGTTTGGCTGGTTGTGTAAGGCTAATAGAAACGTGGTTAAAAAAAGAACAACCAGAATCAGTAGAATATATGGCAAATATGATGTATGAATTGGTGACAAATGCATTAAAGCCAGTGTATCATCATATAATGACTACACCATAGATTTACACTGAATGTAGACAAGGCTCTTATAAATGAAGTATAATAACTAAAAAAATAGAATGTAGAAGGGATGAGATATTAGTGGAGAGTATGAGAGAATGGAGTAATAAGCAATTAGTAGAGTATATTGTAATGGTAGAGTTTGAATCCTTTGATAGAGTAAAAGGAATCGGCGGTAGAGCAAGTTGTCAAGATGATTGGAAAACATTTTATATTATGAGAGCAAGTCAGTACCTTACTTGGACAAGGGACATGCTTATTAGTTACTTAAATGATTTTCAAACAGCTTCAGAAAAAGGCTGGAATATGATTACAGAAAAATATGCTAGAATGATGGAAACAACGGATAAAGAAAGATTTAATGAATTTAAGGATAGTCTTCCACCAATTAGTGAAAAGAAAAAAGCTATTATAGAAGAGGTAGTAAAGATTCAAGTAGCATGGATGGAGGAATTTACAAAGGAATATCCGCAGGTTTCTCCTTATACAAGATATATTCATACAACAGAAGATACCATAGAGCATACGTCTTATGAAACTTATTTAAGAGGGGAACTTAGCACCTATTCAGACCACACGTTGTATTTATATGCTAGATTTATTGTAGAACTTATGAAAGAGAAGAAAAACTTAGCAAAAATGACAATGGAACATACGATTCATATGTATGGCTATCAAAGTTTTGATGAGATTACTTGGAGGTAATTATGGAAATAGAGATACAACAATTTTTATCTGGACTTGACCAATTGTTTGCCATAGGACAAGCAGAAAAAGCAGGTGCATATTTAGAAGAATGGTTTGAAAAAGCAGAACATATGGGAGATGTCAATGGTATGTTTACCATATTAAATGAGATGATGGGATATTATCGAAGTGTAGAAAAGGAAGATAGAGCCTTATTTTCTGCTAGTAAGTGTGTCCAATTAATTGGACAATGTGGTCTACAAAATCATTCAGCAGTAGGAACAATGTATCTTAATATTGCAACTACGCTTTGTCATTTTAAACGAGTAGAGGAAGCCATTGCATTTTATACAAGGGCAAGGGAGAATTTTAAAACCTATGGAGCTAATGATGCTACAATGGCAAGCTTATATAACAATATGGCATTTGCTTACGTTCAAAAAAAGGAGTATTCATTGGCAGAGGATTGCTATCAACAAGCACTTACCTTATTAGAACAAGTGGAAGATAATTATAGTGATAAGGCAGTAACTTATGCCAATATGATTGACTTGTATGAAATAATGGGAGAAAAAGAAAAGGCAGTATGTTGTGTAAAACAAATTGAAATTGAACTAGACATACCAGAATCAAAACAAAATGGAAAATATGCATCCGCTTGTATGAAGTGTGCCAATATACTATATGCCTATGGGTTTATTTGTGAGGCAAGTAAACTAGAGGAGAGAGGAAAGGGTGTATATGAAAGGGCTTGAGTTATCGAAACGATATTATGAAACCTTTGGTATTCCTATGATAAAGGAAAAATTCCCTGATTATGAGAGTAGAATTGCTGTTGGACTGGTAGGAGAAGGTTCTGAATGTTTTGGATTTGATGATGAAATTTCCAAAGACCATGATTTTGAGCCAAGTTTTTGTATGTGGCTTACAAAGGAAGATTATAGTCGTATTGGAGAACAGTTACAAAGAGAATATGAGCAGTTGCCAAAAGAATTTTGTGGTATAACAAGACAAAATAGTAGTCACTATGGGCAAAATCGCAGAGGAGTAAAAGTAATTGGTCAGTTTTATGAGCAACTTCTTGGGAATGAACAAGGACCACAAGACTTTAGAGATTGGTTGCTTACTCCTGAATATAGTTTAGCGTGTGCGGTCAATGGCGAAGTATTTCGTGACGATTTAGGAGAATTTACAGCCATTCGTAACCGTTTGTTACAAGGTATGCCAGAAGATATTTGGTTAAAGAAAATGAGTGCAACTGCTGTAAAAATGGCACAGTCTGGTCAGTATAACTTTGCAAGGTGTATTAATCATAACGAGGTAGGAGCAGCTCAAATAGCACTTACCCATTTTGTAGAGGAAACACTTCATATGTGCTATTTATTAAACAAAACCTATATGCCCTATTACAAATGGGTATTTAAAAGACTAAGACAATTACCATCTCATAAGGATTTGTTGTTACCATTAGAATATTTACTTTGTGCTTCCAATGAGCAAAAAGATTTGGAAAATAAACAACGTGTGATTGAAGAAATAAGCAAATATATTATTATAGAGTTAAAAAATCTAGGAGTCACTGATGGGGACTGGGATTATTTAGAACCACATGGATTTGAAATAGCAAAGAAAATAAAAGACGAAGCTATAAAAGGATTACACATTCTACAAGGGTAATAAGAATGATATTAGAAGTGTATGAAACATGGAAATAAGTAAAAATTAGGAGTGTTACAAGATGAATTATATTGTTCTTGATTTGGAGTGGAACCAAGGCACTGGGGGAAAAGGAATCTTATGGGCTGAAATCATTGAAATTGGTGCAGTAAAAGTCAATGAAGTAGGAGAAGTCATTGATACGTTTTCCCGTTTAATACGTCCAGTAATTTATCCAGAAATAAACAAGTATGCAGGAAGTGTAATCCCAGTTGATGAAAAGGAATTAGAACAAGGCACTACATTTGTGGATGGCTTTTCTAAATTTATTGAGTGGTGTGGAAATGATTATATGTTTTGTACATGGGGTGCTATGGATTTAACAGAATTGCAAAAAAATATGGATTATTATGGAATAAAAAATCCATTTCCATTTCCATTATATTACTATGATATTCAAGAAATTTATAGTATGTATAGAAAAGAAGAAGATACCATTCGCTCCTTAGATTATGCCGTAGAACAATTAGGAATCGAAATAAAGTATCCATTTCATAGAGCAATGTGGGACGCATATTATACAGCAAAAGTAATGGAACAACTCCCATTTTCTAACTATGTAATTTATAAGTCCATTGATTACCATCGTACCCCAAGGACTCGTAAGGAAGAAATTTACAAGGTTTATCCAACGTATTCAATATATGTTACAAGAGAGTTTTCTTCTATTATGGAAGCAATGAAGGAGAAACGTGTTACATCCAGTGTTTGTTATTTCTGTGGAAAGCCTATAAAGAAATCAATTGATTGGTTTTCAGTAGGTGGAAAAATATATTATTGTACGGCTTATTGTTCTGTTCATGGTTGGATGAGAGGAAAGTTAAGAGTAAAAAAAGGAAGAAGTAAGGGAGAAAACACCATATTTATTATTAAGACAATTCAGTATGTAACAGAACATGAGGCAGAGGAAGTAAAAGAAAGACAACAAGAGATTAAGGAAAAGAGAAAAGAACGAAGAAAATTGATGAAAGAAACAAAGAAATTGTTAAAAAGTGGTCAGATAAGAGAGTAATCATAGAGATGGCTTTTTATAGGTAACAATAAAACTGTCCGTTAAATACATATATGTGTTATATGTGTTTTTTACGGACAGTTTTATTTTGAAGTTTTTCCTAGTGTTATTGGTTTGAATAATAGTTGAAACTGGTTATAAGGTTCGCTTTAACTGTTTGGAAAAGCGGATTTTCTTTCGTTTTTTTGGAACATGATTGCCATGGCTAACTCTTTTTGTTATATGGGTATAACAAATGATTCCAATAATAACTATGAAAATAATTAGTAAGTGCCAAAGCTGAATGATATATAGCTGTTTGGCATTATTTATGTAAGGATTGGAAAGGCTAGTAGAAACAAACAAATCATTGGTATTTTGGTTTGTATTTTCCAATAAGGTTGCTGTTCCCACAGGGTATCCATGGTAAAAGTATTGGATATTAGATAGTGTAGTAGTTTCTGTGGAGGTAAGTGCTTGTTTTTCTAGGTCAGAAAAGGAAGCATTTCGTGGTAATATTAATTGGGATTTGCTATTTACCTCAGCCAGTGAAACTACTTGTTGTGGTATTTGTAATGGAGTTGAAGTAGATAGACTATTATTACTATATTGGCTATCTTGCTCGGAAGGTCGAACTAGCTTAAACTGTTCAAATCCATACTCCATTAAGGCGTTTGTATCTTCATATTGTTTTCCATCTGGTGCATGTAACACTACAATAATAAGTTTCATATCATCTTTTACTGCATAAGTTACGAGGCAACGATTAGCTTCTGGTGTATAACCAGTTTTTCCAGCAACAACATAAGGGTTATAGTAAGGGCTGTTGGTTCGTAACATTTGATGAGTAGACCCCATGGGGATTGTTTTGTTTAACAACTCATCAGCAGGGCGTACATAAGTAGGTGTGGAATCAATTCGTAAAAAAGAAGGATATTTAATGGCTTCATTCATAATTAAGTACAAATCATAGGCACAGGTAGTATGATTACTATCGGACAGTCCATTGGCATTTTGAAAATGTGTGTTTACTGCGCCTAGAGAGGTTGCTCGTTCATTCATCATAGTAACAAAATTGTCAATAGAACCCCCAATATGTTCTGCAAGTCCATTGGCAACTTCATTGGCAGATGGTAATAACAGCCCATATAAGCTATCTTCTACGGTTAGTTTTTCTCCTGCCCTTAGACCTATGTGGCTACTTCCAGCTGGAAGGGAGTGAACCGCTTTAGAGGAAAAGGTAACCACATCATTTAAGGAAGTATTTTCTACGGTTAGTAGTGCTGTCATTAGCTTTGTTGTACTGGCTGGATACATTGATTTTGTAGCATTTTTTCCATATAGAATTGTGCCTGAGTTTACTTCTACTACAATGGCAGCTTCGCTTTCAATATCAGGAGCATTTGGCCAGTCAGATGGTATGGAATTTATAGTTTCATTGATGGTATCAATGGTGTTTGTCTGAGTATTCACTTGAGGTTCATCACCATAAATGGTAAGTGGAAATGATACCAATAAAATACAAAGTAATAGTGCAATACATATTGATGTTTGTTTCATAAAATCCTCCTTTTATATGGTAGTTCTATAAAAATAAGAGTTTATTCTTTTGATTTCTAGTAGAATTAAATTATACCTATGGGAGAGGAGGAAATCAAGGAAAATAGTGAAATATTAAAATATTAAAAAGAAAGTAATGTTTCTATTGGTTTTTAAGAGATGCTTGTAAGGGTATGCGGGTAAAAAATATGAAAAATTTTTTTCTAAAAAAATGAACCATAGATAAGGTTGTGACGAATATAAGGTGAAAGGGAAGTGGGGTGAAACATTGGACGCAAGAGAAATTGAACAGTGCATTGATACATTTGGAACAGATATTTACCGATTTTGTTT
This sequence comes from uncultured Lachnospiraceae bacterium, assembly GCA_904395845.1. GTDB lineage: Bacteria > Bacillota > Clostridia > Lachnospirales > Lachnospiraceae > Fimimorpha. The sequence goes on along the minus strand of CAJFOH010000166.1, from coordinate 4,059 downwards.
GAAGTTATGTATGGATAAAACAGATGCAGAGGATTTATATCAACAAACATTTTTAAAAGCATTGGAAAGTAAATGGACACTTGATTGGGACAATAATCCAAAGGCATTGTTTTTTTCACTAGCACATTTTTTGTGGAAAAATGAGAAACGAAAAATGGCTCGTAGACATAAGATTGCTCCTTGTAGTAATTTAGATGAGGAAACAGAATCTGTATTATATTCTTCAGTAAATATGGAAGAAGATTTTGTGCAAAAAGAATTAATGATAGAAGTAAATCGTATCATAGAAACTCTTCCTGAAAAAGTTAGAATACCGTTAATACTATATTATCTTTCCGATTGTTCCATTGAGCAAATAGCAACCATTATAAAAAAGCCGTCTGGAACAGTAAAAAGTCGATTGTTTAAAGGAAGAAGTTTGATTAAGAAAAGATTGGAGGAGTTAGGATATGAAGGATAACTATTCTAATAAAAATATAGATGAAATAATAAAAGAGTCGATGAAGATAAAAGATAAGCCGACAGTAGCATTAAATAATAAACTAAAGGCTAGAATATATCAACAAGAGGCAGTAATAAGAACCCAACAACAAACACGAAAGTTATCTCTTTGGTACTTGCCAATGCTTGTAAATGTAGTAATCTTTTTGTTGTTAGCAGTTGTTTCTGTAATGACAATTCAAAATATCTATTTGTCTTACTTTGTTGCTGGTGTATGTGTTTATATTGGAATAGCTGGTGTATTTCTTACCATAGTTGGTGTAAAAAGGACAAATATGAAAGAGAATCTAACCATTTATATTAAGAAACGAGGTGTATTTGCATGATAGGTAGAAATAAAAATAAAATCATTCTTTTGTTTGTAGCGGTTGCTTTTGCACTTCCCATTGTATTACGGTTGGGGCTATATTTTTTTAGAAGGAATGGATTTAGTGGTTTATCTATTCTAACGCCTATATTGCTTCTATGTGTTTGTATCTTTGGTTTTTGTATGTCCTTGTGTTTTGCATTGTGGGTATATGAAGATTGTAAAAGACGAGGAGATGATGGCTTATTATGGGCAGTAGTTGTGTTTATTGCAACCCCTTTTATTGCTCTTGTCATTTATTTTTTACGCCGTTTGGAAGTGAAGAAAGTATGTAAGGAATGTGGGCATAAAATTGCTATGAAAGCAAAGTATTGCGAAGAATGTGGAACATATAATTGGGACGAGGAGGAGAATGAGAGTATGAAAAGAAAAGAAACACATCATATACCACTTCTTGTGGTAGGAAATATTAGTATGGTGTTAATGATTGTTTGTTTAATTGGCTTTATTGTAAGTGCTGCTACAGAAGTAAATATTAATACAAATGTTGCATCAAATGAGCGTGTTTGGAATTTTGGAGTCATTCAAATGAGTTATACCTCATATCATAATGGTATTTGGGATTTTAATGCGAAGCGTGCTACCCATGGATATGTAAAAGAACAAAATATGACAATAAAAGATTCAGAACAACAAATGCTTTATGCTGATATTTCTTGTGGAAAAGTACCTGAGGGAGCAACTCTTATGTTATGGTTGGTGCAAGGAGATGTGGTAGAATCGTTTGATGTAACAAATCTTTCAAAGCCATTAGAATATTCCCTTAGTAAGTTTGAAGATGGAAAAATCCATGTAAGACTTCAAATTAATGGGGTAGAATCTATTACTTCAAAGATTTTTATTCAATAGAAAGAGTGTGAGGAAAGAACCCCCTATCATTGTGGAAATAAAGTGCAATGATAGGGGGTATTAAAGTATATGTATAAGGATACAGTACCTTAACTTTGTATGGAAAGAAAAGGTTATTTTTGTATTAGATGAATGTTAATTCCAAGGGGTTGTAAAGCCATGACGTGTTATTGCTATATCATAGGTTTCAAAAAAAGGAATATTGGTGCTATTATTTATTTTGTAAAAGGAATCATCAATCTGAAGATACTTATCAGAATCATTTTGTATGTAAATAATAAATTCTGCTGTATTTGTATGAATATTAGCCACTAATGTGCCACCATTCATAGTACTAGTGTTTGAAACAGATTTGTCACGTTTTATTTCTAAGTTTTTAAGGCAAATTTCCCATTGTTTTATTAAATCGCTATCATCAAATACAACCCATTGCGCAGAGTCGATAGATGTCCGTAACGTGATTTTTGTAATGGGGTCATCAAGAATGTTTGAATATTTATCTATCATATTAATATGTTGCCACTGAGAAGAAGTTTTATTGAGTAAAAAATATACCATGCTTGCTGTTGCAATAACACAAAATATTATGATGGAAGATACGATTTTTTTCATTTTTTTCCTTTCTAATTAGAGAGTGAAAAAGACCAGCCATTCTTTCTACTATAACTATAACCATTAAAGTTAATGTATCGTAAGTATGTATTCCAGCCGTCTGCAATACGTAAATATTGATAAGAAGATGTTTCTGTATAACCTAATACGAGAACTGCGTGTCCCCCTTTTGTGCCACCAAAATTTGCACCATAGGTAAATATACAAGGCTTACCATTATTTATGGCATTAGTAAAATCACTATACCAAGTAAATAGGAAAGAGTTATAGGAACAACTATAACCTAAAGATTCTAAATATTTTTTTGCAGCTTTGGGTTCGTTTCCATTAGTAGTTGAACCACTTGAATTAGTGCCTGCATAGTTCCATAGAGTAGAATATAGTGTAGATAAGGATGAAGATATCTTGGTATATCCTCTTGATCTGTAATACTTCATTAAATTAGATAGTGCGGCGACAGAACAGCCATATGTTTTACCTAGTGATGTAATATTATTTTGTGAGTAATAAGATATTGAAGTTGCTCCTGGAATAATGTTGTTGGACTTAATAGACCCTTGGTAAGAGTCGGATACGACAGACCATCCATCAAGAGATGAGTAGTTAACAACTGGTTCTGTTTCATTAATTCTCGTTTCCATTATGTTGTACTGTGTTGATATATTATAATTTTCTATATACTCGATAAATTCGCTTTCAGATAAAGATTCATCTTCAAACACATAAACAATATTTTCTTTTTGGTCAAGAACTTGATATTCATTTGCACCTACACTGTAAAAAACTAAATTTTCTCTAGAAAGACCAGAATTTTCGATAATTTGGTCATAGGGATTTTTTATACCAGGATGAATGGCGAACTCAGAAACAATAGGTTCATTATCAGAAAATTTTATTATTACATAACCATTATGTTCGTTATTGGTTAAAATATCAATGCAATATCCTGAGATATTATCATTTTCATCATATAGGGTAATTACATTTCCAGATTCAAAATTTTTATTATCATATAGACTATCAACAAAACTGATTGCATATTTTGCAATATTAACTTCATTTACGATTTTAATTTCTTCCAGTATTTTTGTTGTTGAAGATTCGGTAGCAGATATAGGCAGTAAATAACTAAATGTTAAAAATAGGCTAAGTAATAGAGAGACAATTTTTTTAGGTTTTTTCATAGATTTATACCTCCATAAAGATAACGTTTAAAAGTTTTAATTTGGAACAATATTAACTCTAAGACTGCTTAGATATTATTTTAATAATATTATATTTATTGCAAAGGTACACTCTTTTTATAAATGAAATAATTAGAAATTTTCACATATAATATTTTTAATCCTCCTTCCTTTTTATTTCTTTACAATAAAATATTAATAAAAAACGTGTGAATAGTGAGTAATGTATTATAAAAATTATATAATTAATATGTGGTAAAGTCAAGAAAAATATATAAATAGAAATAAAAAAAGTTTTTTGAGTAGAATATTTTAAATATATAGATTTCAAATATGAAATTATGCTATCTGAGTTTATAAAAGCATGCTAAATAATATGTATAAGTAAAAAAATTGACAAAAATAGATTGATACAGTAAAATGAAAGTAAAAAAAATATAAATATTGTGTTAAGTTGTAAGGGGAAAATCATATGAAAAAGTATTTTAACAATATTAAAGTCTATATTCTACTAGACCTTATATTCTACTGTATTCTAATATTATC
>CAJFOH010000165.1 GCA_904395845.1 uncultured Lachnospiraceae bacterium | reverse complement strand
GAAAATACTGCTTCACATTCCTTTGAAAGTGCATCTCCTATTCCCGCCCACAGCAATTCGTAAGGAGAATTTACAATAATCTGAGTGTTAATAAAGATATGTTCTGCAAGCTTTGGATAATAATAGTCCTTAAAACTTCCATCTGCATGATACATTACGGAAATTGCTGTTACAGCAGCACAATTACTTCCTACAGTTGGAAATGTAAACAATGGTTTATCTAACCCATTTGCTACATACTTGCAAGTATCACAAGCACGACCACCACCAACTCCAAAAATAATATCTGCCTTTTTAACTGTTTCATTAGAAATCAGTAAATCCCCATTTTCATAGGTAGAATCTCCACCATACCAAATAAAATCAAGAATTTCTATCTTTGAGTCTTTTATTCCTTCAAGTAGAGCATCTTTGATTTTGGACATTGCAGTCTTTCCACCGATTACCACTACTTTTTTTCCATAATACCTAGAATAATAACCAATCTCCTTGTAGCAGTCCACTCCGATAGAATAATTTGGCAAACAAACATTATAATGCTTCATCATTTTCCCCCTTCTATTTACTTTTTTCCTATTGTATCACTTTAATTTGATATAGTCAATTCATTTATTTCTTATGTAGAATATAATTATACTACTAATGGAAAAAGTAGCTATGCGATGAAACATAGCTACTTCTTATATAATATAACTATTCTTTTCCAAAAATGAGTAGTTATTATCGATTATTTTTCATTCAACTATTCTACTTGTAACTTTTGAAATACTGGTTTTAGTGCTGGATAAAGCTCTTTAAACTTTTGATAACGATTGTTATATTTTTCTACTAATTCCCTCTCTGGATAAACAGTTTCTCTTACTTTTACAATAGTATTTACTGCTTCTTCTACACCTTTATATACCCCACAGCCAACGGTTGCTAAAATTGCCCCTCCAAGAGCTGGACCTTCTTCACTTTCAACCACTTCTACTTCCACATCCATAATATTGGCTACCATTTTCTTCCAAAGATTGCTCTTTGCTCCACCACCACAGATTTTTGTTTTATTTATTTTTAGACCAAGACTTCTTGCAACTTCAAGAGAATCTCTCAATGCAAATACAACACCTTCTAAAACTGCCTGTGTCATTTCTTCTCTTGTTGTGTCCATTGACATTCCAATAAATGTTGCCCTTGCCATAGGATCATTGTGTGGAGAACGTTCTCCCATTAGATATGGTAAAAAATATACATCATTTTCACCCAACTTTGTAATATTCGCTTGCTCTTTGCTAAAGTCTGCTGTTTTTAAAATGTCTTCCATCCACCATTTGTTACATGATGCAGCACTTAACATACAAGCTAATAAATGGTATTTTCCATCTGAGTGATCAAATGAATGAAGGGCATTATTTGGATCAACCCTAAAATTTTCTCCAGAAATAAATATAGTACCACTTGTTCCAATGGAAATATTACAGCTCCCTTCAGATACAGTTCCTGTTCCTACTGCAGCCGCAGCATTATCTCCAGCGCCAGCTATTACCTTAACCTGTTTTGATAAACCAATTTCATTGGCAACCTCTTCCTTTAATGTGCCAACTACTTGAAAACTTTCAAATAAAGTTGGTAATTGTTCTTCTCTTATGCCACAAATCTCTAACATTTCCTTTGACCAACACTTATGCTCTACATCTAGGAGAAGCATTCCTGATGCATCGGAAAAATCAGTAGAAAATGTTCCTGATAATCGATACGCCAAATAGTCTTTTGGAAGCATAATTTTACTAATTTTATTAAAGTTTTCAGGTTCATTCTCCTTCATCCACAGGATTTTAGGAGCTGTAAAACCTGTAAATGCAATATTTGCAGTATATTTGGAAAGATTGCTTTTACCTATTACTGTATTTAGATAGTCTGTTTCTTTTGTGGAACGACCATCATTCCATAAGATCGCTGGGCGAATCACATTATCATTTTTATCCAAAGTAACTAGCCCATGCATTTGTCCTCCAAAACTAATACCTGCCACTTGTGTTTTATCAAAACCGTCCACCAACTGTTTTATTCCTAAAATAGTTTTATCATACCAATCCTTTGGATTTTGCTCGGACCAACCACTTTTAGGAAAGGAAATTGGATATTCTTCTGAAACAACATTTTGAATCTTACCTGTTTCATCCATCAATATTAACTTAACAGAAGATGTTCCTAAATCAATACCAATATATAACATAATACCCTCCAAAACATTTTATTTTTCTAAACGAATATTTCACATAAAAGGATTCTCTGTTTTATAACGTACACCCTTTGGTTGATTGTAACCGATTTCTTCTACGTCTACACCTATGTATTTGAACACTTCAAATAATGTTTTTCCAAAATGACCAAAGGCAACTGCACCATGGTGTGGATAATTTCCTTCAATTAGTACATGGCGATAAAATCTACCCATTTCTGAAATTGCAAAAACT
>CAJFOH010000164.1 GCA_904395845.1 uncultured Lachnospiraceae bacterium | reverse complement strand
TAATATTCAGAATTTCTACATGCATATAAGGCACCATTTCCAGCTGTAATCGTTTGTATCCTTCCCTCTATATCTCTTATTTTTACATCACTATCCCAGTATGTATTTTCTTTATCCGCTGTAGAATTCTCATTATTAGTGTACTTTAAACATCCTGTAACATATGCAATATCTTTTTCGAAGAAACTTGCCATCAACTCTTTTACAGCATTTTCTTCTAACATTGCATTTGCATCTGTCATTACTAAGAATTCTGTTGTTACAGTTTTTTGTGCTTCATTTTGAGCATTCGTTTTTCCTTTTCTTTCTTTTGCCAAATATAAAGAAATATTTTCATCTGGATGTTCCAAAATATACTTATTTACAATATCATTTGTTAAATCTGTGCTATTATCAGATGCAACTAAAATTTTTATTTTGTCTTTAGGATAATCTAACTTACATACATTATCTAATTTTTCCCTAATGACCTTTTCTTCATTATGAGCAACAATCATCACTGTCACTGTAGGTGTAAAATTATAATCTTTTTTATTTTCTCTATCTTTATATATTTTCCCTAATATCTTTATACATATTGGATACCCTATCATTGCCCAAAAAATCATAAATCCACTAATAAAAAATAAAATATTATTAACTATCATTACTGGCTTCTCCTATTTTAATAATATATTCTTAACTACACATTATACTCATAGATATATCTACTTTATATGCTTGACTGGAACTCCAACATAGGTACCACTTTCTTCTAAATTTTCAATTACAACACCACCAGCGCCAATAATACTTTTTCCCCTGATATTCACGTTATTTATAACTGTACTACCTATACCTAGCCATACCATTTTTTCTACATTCACACCACCTGCTATATTTACACCTGGTGATATATGAACAAAATCATCTATCACACAATCATGATCAATGGTTGCTCCAGTATTAATAATACATGATTTTCCAATCCTGCTATCCACATTAATTGCAACATTTGCCATAATCACAGTTCCTTCTCCAATAGATACAGTAGCATCTATTGCAGCAGTAGGATGAATAAGAATAGACTGAATTATTCCCATTTCTGATAAATCATTTGAAACTTTATTTCTAATCTCATTACTTCCTATTCCAACGATAATATCATACTCTGAGCTATACTTTTTTACATCTGATACCTTACCAATAATTTTGTAAGTACTAATTTCTGTTTTCTTCTCATCATCATCTAAAAATGTAATTTCTTGATACCCATTTAATTTCGCAATATTTGCAATAACTTTTCCATGACCACCTGCACCTATAATAATCAGTTTTTTTTTCATACTTTACTTCCTTTAAACTCCTCCATCGTTGCAGAAGTATCACTTGATATCCCTTCTCTAGCAAATACAACCTTTATCGTTTTAAAAATAATTTTTACATCTAATAAAAAAGATACATGCTCCACATAATAAACATCAAAGTCGAACTTTTCTTCCCAAGAAATACTATTTCTACCATTAACCTGTGCATAACCAGTAAACCCAGGACGAACATTATGACGCTTTTTTTGATGTTCGTTATATCGTGGTAAATACCTTACTAACAATGGTCTTGGCCCTACAATTGCCATATCTCCTTTTAATATATTAAAAAGTTCAGGCAATTCATCTAAACTTGTGGAACGAAGCAATTTTCCAAACTTTGTTAATCGTACTTCATCTGGAAGAAGATTTCCTTGTTCATCTGTTTCATCGGTCATTGTTCTAAATTTATATAACGTAAAAATTTTTTCATTCATTCCAGGTCTTTTTTGTTTGAATATTACTGGTGAACCTAACTTTGTTCGAACCAGTATAGCAACAATAAGTAACACTGGACTTAAAACAATAATTGCTATAAAAGATAATATCAAATCTATGATTCGTTTTATATAATTTCTATACATTACTTCCACAATCCTTTAATAATAGTAGTAATTCGTTCAAGGTCATCCATTGTCATCTTAGTATCACTTGGCAAGCAAACACCATGTTCAAATAACTGACCAGAATAACTTGTATCTGAACCGATTTCTTCATTGGATATTGTTACATCTTCTGCAGTTGTAATGAAATCGCAATCATGAAATACTGGTTGTAAATGCATTGGTTTCCAGATTGGTCTGGACTCAATGTCATTTTCTTCTAAAGCTACCATGATGTCCAATGGCTTTACTTTACTATCTGGTTTTAATTGAATACTGGATAACCAACAGTTACTTCTTTCATCATCAGATAAAGGCATCATTTCAATATCATCAATATCCTTAAACGCTTCTTTATAATAAGAATAAATAGCACGTTTTTGCTCTATTCTTTGATTTAAAACTTTTAACTGACCTCTTCCAATACCAGCTACAATATTAGACATTCGATAGTTATAACCTATCTCTGTATGTTGATAATGTCTTGCTGCATCTCTTGCTTGAGTTGACCAATATAGTATTTTTTTTGCCTTTTCTTCTGCGTTCTCTGCATTTACTAAAATCATTCCTCCACCTGAGGAAGTAATAATTTTATTTCCATTAAAACTAATAATACCATAATCACCAAACGTACCTGTATATTGTCCCTTGTATATTGTTCCTAATGATTCCGCTGCATCTTCAATTAAAGGAACGTTATATTCTTGACAAATATTCTTAATTTCATCAATCTTAGCTGACATTCCATATAAATGAACCACAATTACCGCTTTTGGAAGATTATCTTTATATACCTCAAATGCTTTTTTTAATGCTTCAGGTGACATATTCCAATTATCTTTATCACTATCAATAAATACTGGTATTGCTTTTTCATAAGTAATTGGATTTGCCGAAGCACTAAATGTTAAACTTTGACAAAATACAATATCCCCTTGTTTTATTCCAATACTTTTTAATGCAAGATGAATTGCTGCTGTTCCTGCACTTAATGCTACAGCTGATTGACATCCTAAATATTCTTTCATTTCTTTTTCAAATTCATTTACGTTTTTTCCTAGTGGAGCTATCCAATTGGTATCAAACGCTTCCTTTATGTATTCTTTTTCATATCCCTCATCACTCATGTGTGGGGATGCTAAAAAAATATGTGCCATATACTAGCTCTCCCTCCTAATTATATTTTAGCAATGCAAAGTATATACTCTGCATTGCTTTCATTTACTTTACTATACTTTTTATCATTTACTCCCTCGTTACAGCAACTTCATCTACCCAAGAATCTTCCACTTTCTTCTTTCTCTTCTTTTCTGGGTGGAACGTAGTTACCATCTTCTCTACCATATCCACAATATCCTCACTATTTTCATAGCAAGCCTCTGCAAGTTCTTCTAATTGCTTTAAGAATACCTCGGTATCAAATGGAATTGGTTTTCCAATATGGATAAGCTCGTTATCTGTTTTCTTCATTCCTTCTTCTGCCATTAGCTTTTCTTCGTACAGCTTTTCCCCTGGTCGAAGTCCAGAGTAGACGATTGGCATATCTACTTCTGGGTCGTAGCCAGAAAGTCGGATTAGATTTTTCGCCAAATCTGCAATTTTAACTGGCTCTCCCATATCAAGAACAAAAATTTCTCCTCCCCAAGCGTATGTTCCTGCTTGGAGTACAAGACTTACTGCTTCTGGAATGGTCATAAAGTAACGAACAATGTCTGGATGAGTAACAGTCACTGGTCCACCTGCTTCCATTTGCTTTTTAAATAATGGAATAACAGAACCGTTACTTCCTAATACATTTCCAAAACGAACAGCTACAAATTGTGTTCCTTTTCGGTCTTTATTTTTAATACTTTCAATTCGAATTACATTGTCTTCCTTCTTTTGACTATCTGGTGTTACATCGTAGATTTCTTCATCTAATAAAGTTATAGAACTTCCTTGTGCTACTAGAGCCATTTTCATACGCTTATCTACATGTGCATATAATTCTGGTAATAAATCCAAACGATTTGCTTTGCTGATAGCATCAAAACTTTGAATTACCATTTCACACAAACGTTTGCTAGCACCCATAATATTGGTTGGGTTTACTGCTTTGTCTGTACTAATAAGTACAAAACGCTCTGTACCATTTTTTAATGCGGCGTAAGCCGTTTTATATGTACCAATTACATTATTTTTAATGGCTTCATTTGGGCTTGTTTCCATTAGCGGAACATGCTTATGCGCTGCTGCATGATATACAATGTCTGGCTTATATGTTTCAAATACCCAATTGATTCTTCTTGTATCACGAACAGAACCAATTAACACCACTAAATTTAATGTGTCTTTATATTTTCTTTTTAACTCTTGTTCAATTTCGTAAGCATTATTTTCATAAATATCAAAGATAATTAACTGCTTTGGCTCCTGCCCTGCAATTTGTCTACAAAGCTCACTTCCAATAGAGCCACCACCACCTGTCACTAAGATGGTTTTTCCTTTGATGTATTGGAAGATTTCTTCCATATTTACTTTAATAGGTTCGCGTCCTAATAAATCTTCCACTGATACTGGCTTCATCTTACCAACTGTCACTTGTCCATTGGCTAACTGATATACGCCTGGAAGACTTTTTAGTTCACATTTTGTTTCTTTACATATATTTAAAATATCACGTTTTTGTTTAGCAGTTGCTGTTGGAATTGCAAATAAAATCTGGTCGATATTATATTTTTCTACCGCTTTTAAAATATGCTCTCTACCTCCAACAATTGGAACTCCTTCCATGAAACGTCCCCATTTGTTTGAGTTATCATCTATAACACAACAAGGTTGTGTGTTTAATTCTCCTGAGTGTTTTAATTCTTTTAATATAAGCTGTCCTGCTGCTCCTGCACCAATTACCATTGCTCGATGCATTGCTGTTGAACTTTTTTCCCTCTTTGAACGCTCTAAAGTAACAAATCGATAGGAGAATCGAATTCCCAAGATAAATAAAAACTGTAAGATTGTTCCAAATACATAATAAGAAATAGGCATACGTCTTACAAATACTGTAATTCCTATTGCTTGAATTAATCCTGTAATAACTGTAGCTACTATTATCCTACTTAGCTCTGAAAAACTTGCAAATCGCCATAAACTGTTATATAAACGTAAACAGTAAAATACAACTATTGTTAATACCGTATAAATTGGTGCAAAAATAAAAAATGCACGTAAGTAATCGCTTGGTATTGCAGAATACTTAAAATCAAATCGTAATAATAATGCAAAAAAATAAGAAGCATTGATAACTATAATATCATAACATAATAGATAAATAGCAATCATTTTCCAATGCTCGATTCCCGTTCTCCTTTTTTCTGTCTGATGCCCTTTTACATTGTCAAGTCCCATGTTTATTACTCCTCCAACTTTTCTTGTCCCTTTTTAGCACTTATATAAAAATAGGTATTTACCTACAAATACCTTTCAAAGTGTAAATTAGCTTCTTTTCCATAAATTTAGAAGCTATTCCCTTCTACATTATCTAAGCACTACCCCCCCCCTAAAAATAATCAACTTATTCTTATATTCTTTATCTATAATTATTAAAAATTTCTCTTTTCTTCGACACATTCTATTTTTTCTTAATTAATTATAAAAAAAATAAAATATAATGTCAATAACTATACGCGTTTTTTTTCTTTTTTTATGTATATTTTTTTCAAATTTGTAAACTCTATCAGATATTATATGATATAAGGTTTTAAATTTGCTTTTTTATTACAGTTACTCCCTATTCTATAATTTTATTTTGTTAAATTTTTTTCGAAAGGAGAACTTATCTTATGAAAAAACATACTTTCCTCTTATGTGGCACTATTGGTTGGTGCATAGAAATTATTTTTACTGGTTTTTGTTCTATGCTTCATCATGATTTCTGTCTCACTAGTAAAACTTCTCTTTTAATGTTTCCTATTTACGGAATGGCAAGTTTTATTAAACCTATTTATACTTATATTAAAACTTGGAATATACTTGCACGTGGTATTTTCTACACCATTGGCATTTTCTTTGTAGAGTATGTTACTGGACGTTTACTTACCCACCTTAAAATTTGCCCTTGGAATTATAGTCACTCTAAGTATAATATTCACGGAGTCATCCGTTTGGACTTTTCTCCATTTTGGTTTTTTACTGGACTTCTTTATGAGAAAATTTTATGTAGAAATGATAACACCAAATAGTAAGGGTTCCTTTCTTTTTTCTTTATAATTTTGTTTATTCATGTGAAAGTCTTTTCTTTTTTTCATATACTAATAAAGAGTATATCAAGAAAGGATGTCATATTATGTCATTTTATCCAACAAATCATCATAAAAATCCACCAAAACCTCCTCATCCACCTATGCCTATATTCCCTCCACCACCTCCGCCACCACCAAAACCTCCACTTCCTTCAAAACCACCTGCTCCTCATAGACCTGGAAAATGGGGACAAAATGGTAGACCTATCTTACCACCATGGTTATTACCTAGAGAATAATCTTATGTGGTAAATAATAAATAAAACAGAGGATAGCGCAAACTAACATTTGTGCCATCCTCTTATCTACGTTCTATATGATTTACAACATTTTTTAGTCCAAAATCTAAACATTATATAGCAAAATAATTTTTGCTAGTATATTTTTTAAGTTTATACCTTTTCTATACACATTTCATTTTTAAATTTGTTTTGTGTCTATGACGTTTTACGTCTATGACGCTCTGCGTCTATATTCAATAAAAATAGAGATAACTCCACTAATTCCCATTAAAAATGGATAGAATAAATATGGAATTATAGCAAGTGGCGTAATAGAAGCAGCTTGTGCCCCTGCCAATAATTGTGCGCCATAGGGAATGATTCCTTGCCATGCAGCTGCAAAAATATCCAATGTTGAAGCTACTCGTTTTGGGTCAATGTCATACTCATCTGCAATTTCTTTTGCAATTGGTCCAGCAATTACAATGGCTACTGTATTGTTTGCAGTTGCACAATCTACTAATGATGCTAGACAAGCAATTCCTAGTTCGCCGCCACGTTTTGTCTTAATATGTTTTCTTATTGTGTAAATCATAAAATCGATTCCACCGTTGTCTTTGATTAATTCTACCACACCTGCTACTAATAAGGAAAGAATGGTAATTTC